>JBFLZW010000062.1 GCA_040755755.1 bacterium
GTGAGCTTCCAGATAACTGATGGTCCTGGGGTGCACCCCTGCTCTTTCGATGGCCTGCACGATCAGCTCTGCCTGGGCATTGGGATTGGGCACCGTATAGCCGCTGGTCTTTCCCCCTGAGTTGATGTAAGAGCCTTTGATGATGGCATAAATATGGTCCTGATCGGCAATGGCCTTATCGAGGGGTTTGAGCAGGACTGCTCCCACCCCCTCTCCATCCACAAATCCATCCGCTCCCTCGCCAAAGCTTTTGCACTTCTCATCCCTGGCCAGCATGTTTACCCTGCATAATTGCATGAAGTGTGCAGGATGGAGAATGAGATTGACTCCCCCGGCAATGGCTGCCTCACACTCCCCCCTTCGGATGCTCTCACAGGCCAGGTGAATGGCCGTAAGCGATGATGAGCAGGCAGTATCTATGGCTAAACTCGGACCTTGAAAATTGAAGAAATACGAGACCCTGTTCGCGCTCGACCAATATGATGTGCCACCCCCTGTCATCTGCCCTTGTGCCCATGCCCCGGCACTGAACCAGCCGTAATCGCCATTCATGACCCCGACAAAGACACCTACCCGGTAATGGATTTTGTCGAGATCTTTTCTGGTGTAGCCCGCATCTTCCAGGGTTGCCCATACGGTCTCCAGGAAAAGGCGCTCCTGGGGATCCATCACCTCTGCTTCTCTGGGTGATATGGAGAAAAATAAGGAATCAAACTTATCCACATCCTTGATGAATCCGCCCCATTTGCTATAACACTTTCCCTCCCTGGTGGGATCCGGGTCGTAATATTCCTGCCAATCCCAGCGATCCTGCGGTATTTCGCTGATGCAGTTTCGTCCGCTTTTTAAATTCTCCCAAAATTCATCGAGAGTCTCTGCTCCGGGATATCTCCCGCTGATCCCTATGATGGCAATGTCATGATTATGGTCCTGATACTCGAAATACCTTGCGGTGGCAGCCTGTTCCTGAGATGCTTTTTCTTCCGCTGCTTGAATCTGATCAGAGTCCTGCTGATCAGATTTTTGTGAAGCTGGTTTGTCCAGGGGAATGTCCTTTTTAAAAAGAGCGGCTCCGTCATCCACTTTTCGAATATTTGCCGTTTTCCAGGTCTTTTCCATCCCCAGTTTCATCTCGAGAGTCTTTTGGTGGTGCTTGATGAAGTATTCTGCCAGGGCATTTACCGACATATTTTCAAAGAGCAAAGTGGCGGGAAGTTTTCCAAAGTCCTTCTCGAATTCATTATTGATTTCCATGGCCACTAACGAATCCACTCCATACTTCTCGAAGGTCATCTGACTGTCAATTTCACTCTTTGATGTCTTCAGCACCCTGGAAAATACTTCTTTTACGTAATTAACTGTTTTTTCTTGTAAATTTCCGGCAGAAGCAGATTCTTCAGGAGCATGCTCCTGAATATGCTCTTCCGGAACACGCTCTCGCCGGAGGAGGTCCTCTCCTTGAATGGCCTTTTCCCGGCTTGGCGTTTTTTCATTTCTGCTCTGTGTTTTTTCGATAAGGGCACATCCATCACTCTCACCGATGATCACATTCTGTCCTGATTTTTCCGCTGGCATATCCGGAAGGCCAAAGATTTTGGCTTTATGGATGCCGTGCAATTCCAGGATTTCTTTCCATCCGGCCGGGCCAAGTAACGGTGAGCCTTTGAGGCGATTCTCCGCGTCTTCAAACAGCCACCACCCGCTGGTTAAGCCAAAAGTCAAAGTGGCAAAATTCTGGACCTGAGTAACTTCGTTAATGATCAACAGTCCATTGGTTTTCAAAAGCTTTTTGACCTGGACTAAGGTATTTTTAATTCGCCTGGTGGCATGAATAACATTACTGGCCAGGACCAGATCCGCCCTGCCGGGCTCAAAGCCCTGTACTTGAGGATCTTTTTCAATATCCAGGGTTTTAAACTCCATAAAGGGATAATGGGCCCCGTACTCCCTTCTCCCATACTGGATAAATCCCAGCGAGACATCCGTGAAAAAGTAGCGAAGATTCTGGCAATATTCCCTGATTGCCTTTACAACAAACGTGCTGGTCCCGCCTGTTCCTGCTCCCAGCTCGATAATCTGGACTTTGGCCTGCGGGTCCTGTCGAAGCCGCTGCTGAATATAGTGTCTTACCAGGCGGGCCACAAGGCTGTTATAGTAATCAGCTATAGGATTACCTTGGTAAATACTTTCAACAAGTGACAGGGAGCTGTTGGGAAACATCACCTCCATATGATCTTTTTGCCCGGTCAGCACTTCGGGGTAAGCTTGCAGGCAGGTCCACAGGAGTTTGATATGACCTTCGATCTCAGGGAATTCCGCTGCCAGATGCTGCATTTTCTCCTTGAGCCCCGTCGGTGGTTGCCCGCCGTGCAGATCTGCTTTGACATCCGCTGGTGGTACTTTTTCTATTTTCCGGGTACTCGTTATATCCTGCCCATGAATCCTGATGAATTCAGCTTTGGCCAGAATATCCAGAAGAACTTCAAATAACCGATAATAGGCAGGTATTATCCCAAGCTGGTCCCGCAGTTGCTCTTTCTGATAGTGCTCATCATCAGTGCCGCTTTGAAACACCCCCATCCTCTGGAAGGCATCAAGCAGCGCCAATTGACCAAATCTCTCGAGCTGATTGAAGGCTTTTTGAAACTGAAGCAGGCTTTGTTTATTCATATCCCGGCAATTGCCTCTTCTGATAAGAACTCGGTTACGAATTCGGTTTGATCTTCCATGGTATCAATAAGCGAAGGGATATGTTCAGGGTAAAGCTCCAATTGATGGGAAAGATCGATTCCCAGCCCCTTGAGGATATGGTCCTCCGCTTTTACCGCAATAATTTGATCAAGGCGGTGCCCCAGGACCCTCTGTATTGCCTCCATCCCCTCTTCAGGTTCAATGGATTGAATACCCAGGGTTTTCAGCCGCTGGTTATATCCTTCACCCGATACGACCCCCACACTCCCCCAATAGCCCCAGTTAATAATCTTCACCGGATAGGGTTTTATCTGCCTGAGGCGAAGGGCGAAGGCGTCTTTAAAAGCGCAGGCTGCCGCATAGTTACTCTGACCCGCATTGCCGATGAATGACTGGACAGAGGAGAAAAACAGCATAAAATCAAGTGGTTCTTCCTGGGTTACGGTGTGCAGGATTACGCTTCCTTTAACTTTGGGTTCCAAAGCGGCCCTTAACGTTTCTTCATCCATGGTCTTTAACTTTTGATCCTTGAGCACCAGAGCTGAGTGGATTACCCCGTTGATATGGCCAAATCGGGATTTTGCCCTCTCGATGGCCGCTCTCATGCTTTCAAGGTCTGTGGCATCTGCCTGTATATAGAGTATCTGGCCACCCTTTGATTCAATGTGGGCAATTTTTTCCTTTTGGGTCTCATTCAGCTCACGTCGTCCTAATAAAACGAGGCGTGCCTGCACCGCTTCAGCAAGATACCTGCTGAATTCAAGCCCGATTCCTCCCGCTCCGCCCAAGATCAGGTAAACCCCTTGATGCTTAAAGGGGATATGATTTTCCGGAGAAAGAAAAACGGGTTCTATGATCTGTATATATCGCCTTACTTTCCGGATGGCCACTACCTCACCCCTTTTATTGGCAGGCTCTTTCAGGATTGCAGCGACGATATTTTCCAGCCTCCTCGTGTTTTCCGGCCTCCTCGTGGATGCTCCAGCTTCTGTCTCTGTTCCTGTCTCTATTTCTATCTCTCTCAGGCTGATATCGATACAGCTTATTTCCAGCGCAGGATATTCCTTGGCCATTGACTTGACCAGACCCTGTAAACTGGCCCCGGCGGGTTGTATAACCTCTTCTGATCCAACTTGACAGACATCGCTGGTAATTACCTTTATCCTGAGAGGGTGTCTGGTAAGATCATGCTTCTCCAATGACTTGATCAGCCTGAAAAAGGCTAACACTCCCTGCTCCTGGCTTCTCTCTAAAGCCTCAAGATTATCAATGCCCGGTTCCTGAGTTTGGATACCTCCGAGGAAATACAGGGTATGCACATTTTTCAACTGGTGAAGGCAGTTGTCAAAATCGCAGTCAGCAGCGGCAGGTGAAGGCTGCCTTGCCTCAGACTCAGACCCCAGTTCGATTTCAACCACCTTATCCTTTGTATGGGCTCTGGCCAGAGCTTTGGCCAGACTCAAGCCTTGTGGCGGGTAAATGATAAGTATTGTCGATTCGTCCGGCATTCCTTCATCTGCGGGTATTTCTTCAGTCGAAAGTGAAGGTGAGGGATCCGGCACCCACCGGGGGCGGTAAAAAAACTGCTGAAGCTGGTCTTTTACCTCCCGTAAAGCTACACCATGAAGCTTTATGCAGACGAGCCCTGCCTCATCGAGGATAGCTATATGAAACCGGCGATTGCCCAGGTGATTGCCTTGGCAATCACCCGGGTTAATATCTTGGCTATTACTACCTGTATGATCACCTGCCGCCTTGACATAAGCATATGCCTGTGATTTAAGAGGATGCAAAATCTCTACCTCCTCCACAGCGAAGGGCATCATAAGCTGTCTGCCTTTACTTCGGGAAGCCGCCCAAAATCCGGCTATGGTTTGAAGGGCCCCATCCATCAAGGTAGGGTGCAGGGTGTAAAGCCGTAGCTCATCCTGGTATTCAGAAGGCAGGCTCAAGGCTCCCAAAACCTCCTCGCTGTTTACCCATATCCGCTCTACCCCCTGAAAATAGGGACCATAGGCAATGCCTGTCTCCTTAAATCCGGCATAGAGGGTTTCTTTATCTATCTGGTACGTGCATCTTGCCTTAACCTCTTCAAGGGATAACCACTGATCCACCTGGTCCAATTGGTCCATCTGATCCACCTGGCCCATCCGGAATTCCCCTTTGGCATGAGTGGTAGCACTGGTTCCCTGGCTGCTTTGAATCTCATAGGTGAAATGATTATTTACCAGATCACCTGTTTGCCTTATGATAATCTGCACATCCATTGCATTCCCATTATCATTATCATTACCATTATCATTGCCCTGGACCACCAGAGGGGATAGCCAGGTGCACTGGGATAAGATACAGGCATGGCTGCCTTTGATGTATGAGGCAGATGCGCGGGCCATTTCCAGATATCCGACCCCTGGCAGTATTGATTGACCTTTTATTCTGTGGTCTCTGACAATTAAATCAGCAGGCCGGAAGGTTTTCTGGAAGACGAGTCCCCGCTCAAGACTTAAGTGAGGAACAATCTTATCAACCAGAGGATGAATAGGATGAATACTCCTTTTATCCTCGACAGGTACCTGAGAGGTTTTCGATATCCAATACCGCTGCCTGGCAAAGGGATAGGTTGGAAGAGGGAGACGACGAGGGAAGCGGTTTGTAGTTTGAGTTGGATAGAGTAACCTCCAGTCTATCTTTATCCCTAATGTCCAAAGGCGCGCTAACTGATCGAGATTCCGATCCTGAATAACGATTCTGATAAACTCTTCTCCTGCCCTCCCTGTGAAAAGCAGATCAGCTTGAGGGTTATTTGCCCCATGCCCTTTATATATGTTTTCTATCTCCTCCTCTCCCTGGCAGTATTGGACTAACTTCTCTCTCAATTCCCGTATGCCCGATACCACCACCGCCAGCCGCTCCTCCATCGCCTCCCGGCCAACCTGCAGGGTGTAGGCAAGATCAGTGAGGCTGACCGTATCAGTGGCTCTTCCGAGGAATTCCACCATCTGCTGTGCATATGCCCTGAGCCTTTCTTTACTCCTTGCCGAGAGCACAACGATCTGCTCATTCTGTTGACCATCATGTGCTGGCTGGTTCATCAGGTCAGCTCTCTGCTGGTCCTGTGCTGGCTGGCTGAGTTGCAGCCCTGGCTCTTTATGCTCCTGGCCTGGCTCTTCATACTCCTCAAGCACGATGTGGGCATTGGCACCCCCAAAGCCAAAGGAGCTTACTCCTGCCCTCCTTGGAATAATCCAGCCATCATCGCCCTTGAGCGGCTCCCAGGGTCTGGTTTCTTTGACTATGTAAAAAGGGCTGCCCTCAAGCTGAATGTAGGGATTGAGCTCCTCGAAGTGGACCGTGGCCGGAAGCGTCTTATGCCGCATGGCCAGGATTACCTTGATAACTCCGGCTATGCCTGCCGCTGTCTCCAGGTGGCCGATATTGGTCTTCACCGAACCAAGGCCGCAGTGGGGCTTTGGGGGTGGGGTTTTGCCCCGCTTTCTATACAGCTCCTCGAAGGCTTTCTTCAAGCCGTTGATCTCGATCGGATCACCCAGACTGGTTCCTGTCCCGTGGGTTTCGATATAGCTGACTGTGGCAG
>JBFLZW010000063.1 GCA_040755755.1 bacterium
GGCATGGAAGCAAGCAAAAAGTAAAAAAGCACAAGGAGGAACTTATTTTACTTTTACTTTTCAATGATATCCTCTGCGTCTCAGCGTCTCTGCGGGAAAATTACTAATTCTTATGTAAGTGCCATTCGGGTTAAAAGTTGACCTTCTCAGAAAAATTAAGGAACGAATTCAGCCAAAGCCTGGAATTAAGGCCGCAGGGTGCACTGAGAGAGACAAATGATGGATATGAGCTACGGGAACCACAGCAGCTTACTTACAGCAGTGATTTTGCCCCCAAAAATGGCCTTCTAAGGCATAAAAACACCTCTCCTTGGAATATCTATCGTAAATAAAACAATATAATGGCTTGGTCCGACCCGCAGCCCCAGCCCAATGGCTAGATGTGCGATCTTACCCAGCCGGTAAGGGTATTGATACTCACAGCCCCGGATTGCCGGGCAATCTCCTTTCCTCCTTTGAAGATGACCAGGGTCGGGATGCTTTGGATCCCATACTGCATGGCAATCGACTGCTCATCTTCCGTATTGAGCTTGGCCAGTCGTACCTGGGGTTCCAGTTGAGCGGCAGCCTGCTCAAAAACAGGGGCCATCATCCGGCAGGGGCCGCACCAGGGAGCCCAGAAATCCACCACCACCGGTATGCCGCTGTGCTCAACGTGCTTGCTGAAATTGGCACTGGTAAGCACCACCGGATGTGCCTCGAACAGGGGTTGTTTGCAGTTGCCGCAATTAGGCTTATCGTTGAGCCTGTCGGCAGGTACTCGATTCGTGTTATCACAATGTGGGCAGACAACATGTAACAATTCACTCATAATCAGGCCTCCAAGATAGTATTTTCATAGATGTTTTATGAATTGTCTTATTTTACTCTATGGATAGCTAAAAGCAAATATTTTGTGCACTGATGTGCTATCGGGTCGAAGAAAGGCAAGTTTATTGGAAAAGCATTCACTCCCCCTCTCCCTCTATCCCTTTTCCGTTTTTATGGGGAAATTCCCTTCGCTTCCGCACATAGGCATTGAGCACTGAGGAGCGTTTTTCTCCCTCGCCCCTTTGGGGTTCAGGGGCGGACAGTTTTAATTTATATCAGAGGCAGCCTCCTGTTGTTACCCCTATAAGGGAGCGAATGCTCCTCATAATCCCTCCCCCTTTTGAGGCAGGGAGCCCCTGTGGCAGGGAAGGTTAGGTGGGGGTGAAGCAAAACAATATCTTCCTCTCTTTGTAGAGGCAATATTGTTATCTGAAGATACTCCCCCCAGAGAGCAATATCGTTCATAAAAGAAGAAAAAATAAAACTGTCCGCCCCTGAAACCCCAGGGGGAGAGGGAATATAAAACGGTTATCATGCGTACTGTCTTTTTATACCTTTCCACCTCACCACCAGGAGAAGGGTGAAAGAAATGGCGACATCATATACGGTGACATGAAATATGGCGACAGATATGACGACATCATCAACAGGGACATGAGTGGCGACATAAACGGGAAAGCAACGGGAGACAGGAATGGCGACATCATCAAAGAGGATGCAAAGGGCGCTCCGAATGGTGTCAGTAAACCGGAAACAGCAGCCGGAGCCGCTGTCGTAGCTGTCGGGGCAGCAACCGTTGGGGCAAGAATTGTCGGGGCAACAGCCGTTGGAGGAGCAGCAACCAGAGGAAGAGCAACTGTCGGAGGAATGACCGTAGGAGCAACAACAGTTGGAATAACGACAGCCGGAGTCGTAATGACCGGGATCACTGCGGTTGGAGAAATGGCTGTCGGAGGAATTACCGGAACAGCAGTTGTCGGAAGTATTGGAGCTGCAGGAACAGCGGCCGTTGGAACCGCTGGAGTCGGAGGAACAACAACTGTCGGGACCGTTGGTGCCGGAAGAACAACAGATGGTGCAGGGACAGCCGGGGCCGGAGGAACATAGCCAATAGGATAGATGTAGAGCGTAGCCGGAGGTGTTATGCTGGTCAGTTTTGCTACCGAGCCGCTTCCGGGCGCGGAAATACTGATATTAAGACTGGTTAATGAAGGAGAAACATAAATTGGAGCCAGTTGAGCTTGGGGATCTGTTGATGAGAGTAACAAGGCAGCAGTCACAAGAATAATGATATTGAGCAGTCTGACAGGTCTAATTCGATTTAACTTGAAGATCATCTTTCCATACCTCACTAATCACATGAACCTTTGAGCAACAACAACCTTAACTCGATCGGGGCTTAATCCACTTTGAATCTTCAACGATAATCTCTATCTTTCCGTAACCCTCACTCACAGAATCCACATCTCAAAAATCATTGAGATTGTGGATGCCCTCATTTTTTGAGTATTTTCACCTCCTCCACTTTGATAGTTGGTAACAATCGATTCTATCTTTTCAAAAAGCAAACTATGTGCCAGGGCATAATCAGACCGCAGAGGAACTTCTATTTTATTGATGGAGTACTTCGGCTACGGCCCGGGATGCCGCCTTGCGCCACTGACCACTGGCCACTGACTACTGATAACTTAATTTTAAGGATTCCTCTGCTAGTGCTTGACATCGAAGGGAAGTCAACTTATGATAACGGCATTTGCAGTTTTTTCACCAACGTACCGTAAAATTACCTGGATAATGCTTCAGGGAGAGAATAAGGGAGAAAATATATGTCCTGGGAAAAATCTCTGGATGGGATAGAGAAGGAGCTGTTGCCCAGCCATCAGGCGGATATGGTTTTTGAGTGCCTGGAATGCGGCCGGACTTACCATATCGACCAATTCCTCTATACCTGTCCCACGTGTAAAAGTCTTCTGAAAATCAGGGACAAGAACTTCGATCACCTGACGAAGGTTTCCGGCGAATCGTGGCGGAAGATATTCAACGCCCGCAGGATGCTGAACCGCCCTTCATTAAAGGGTATCTTTCTTTTTTATGAGCTGATACTTCCCTGTATTCCCCTCGAGGATATTATCTACCTCGGCGAAGGGCACACGCCCCTGGTCCAGGCCAACGGGGACCTGGCAGCCCTTGTCGGGGCGGACTTTTTCATTAAATACGATGGCTTGAATCCTTCGGCCAGCTTCAAGGACCGGGGCATGGCCAGTGCCGTAAGCTTTATCAACTATTCGATCAGGAAGCGGAACATCACCCAACTGCTGGGGATTTGCGCCTCCACGGGAGATACTTCGGCTGCCGCGGCCCTGTACTTGAGCTACCTGAAGAAAGGCGTGGTCCGCTCGGTGGTTCTGCTCCCCCAGGGCAAGGTAACTCCCCAGCAATTATCGCAGCCGCTGGGAAGCGGGGCTACGGTCATAGAAGTTCCCGGCGTTTTTGACGACTGCATGAAGATTGTCGAGGAACTTACGGAAAACTATGAGGTATTTCTCCTCAATTCCAAAAATCCGGTCAGGATCATGGGGCAGAAATCATACTCCTATGAGGTTGCCCAGCAGATGGATTATGACACCAAAGACCTGGTGCTGGTGGTTCCCATCGGCAATGCCGGAAATATTACGGCTGTCATGGAGGGGTTCCTCGACCTTTACCGTTTGCAGATCATCCCGCAACTGCCCAGGATCATCGGCGTGCAGAGCCAGCATGCCAACCCGGTATCCCGCTGGCATAAGGAAGGGCAGTATCACCCTGTCAAGGTAAGGCCGAGTGTAGCCCAGGCAGCCATGATCGGCGATCCGGTATCTTTCCCCAAGGTCTTTCGCCTGGTTACTACCCATTTTCAGGACAAATTCTCTGCCGTCGAGGTCACGGAGCAGGAAATCCTGGACCATATGCTGGAGGCAAACCGCCATGGTCATATTGTTTGCACCCAGGGAGGAGAATCCATTGCCGGGGTACGGAAGGCGGTTCAGGAAGGGCTGATCAGGGACGGGCAGAAGATAGTGGTGGATTCTACTTCACACCAGCTCAAGTTTTCGGGATTTCAGCAGATGTACTTTGAGGACAGATTGCCCGAAGGGTATGAAATCGTTCCCCGCAAGGAATTGCAAAACCGGCCGGTCCAACTGCCGGCTTCGGCTTCTCAGATTGCCCGGTATTTAAATTTGCAGAAGAAATAAGTTGTATAGAAATTATCCATTACACAGTATAAAATATATTTTTTCCCCCTGGGATGCTGGAATGTCATGGTAGCCCGTGATTCATTGGTAACTTTATTCACCCGGCTCGTTACCTTCAGTCTGGCTTTTGCCGGAAATATCATTCTGGCCAGGCTCCTTGGAGCTTCGGGCATGGGCATGTGGGCGGTCATCATCTCCTTCCTGGCACTGGTTATCCATATCTGCGGGCCGGGTATTGCCTACGCCAATGTTTATTACGTCGCTCAGCGCAAGTATACCCCCGGGCAGGTCTGGGCCGCAACCTTATTGACCGGCATCGGATTCGGCAGCCTGGCCATACTGACCGGCACCGTTCTGGTGCTGATGAAATTCCGAAGCCTGACCACTATCCAGGACAAGCGGCTGGTTCTGCTGGCTTTGCTGTCACTCCCTCTGATGTATATTTCGACCTGGGGGGGGAGAATCGTTCAGGGGATGAACCGGATCGGCCTGATGAATCTCCTGGATGTAATTTCCCAGGTTGCCTACCTGGTGTTGATGGTGCTGTTTGTCTGGGTTCTCAGGTGGGGGCTGTGGGGGGCGGGCATTGCTTATATCGGCTGGCACCTTTCAGGTGTGATCGCCCTGGCGATTATGCTGGCCGTGCTCATGCGCCCGGGTGAGTTTCGTCTTTCGTGGGAGGCCATTCGCTCAAGTGTGACCTACGGCTTGAAGATGTATGTGGGCAAGCTGTCAAACTGGGCCAATAACCGCGTGGACCTTTTGATTGCCCCCCTCTTCCTGCAGAGTGCACAGATCGGGCAATATGCCATGGCCGTAGCCGTTACCGAAAAGCTCTGGATGTTTCCCGATGCCATGTCTCAGGCCGTGTTTCCCAGGATATCCGCCGATGACAGGGGAAGACCCGAGCTGACTGCCCAGGCCTGTCGAGTAGCCCTGATCGTGATGCTGCCGATCGCCCTGCTGCTGACAGCCATTGGCTGGTGGTTATTCCCCCTCCTGTTTGGCCCTGAGTTTCAGGGCTCTTATATGCTGATGATGGCCATTTTGCCGGGAACCCTGGCTTTTGGGCTCAGCCGCATCCTGACCACCAGTCTGGCCGGGATCAACCGTCCGGCAACCCTGTCGGGTGTGGTTGCAGCCTCGGCTGCCGTGAATATCATCCTGAACTTTCTGCTGATTCCCTGGATCGGGGTGGTAGGATGCTCTTTGGCCAGCACCGGCTCATACAGCTTCGAGATGCTTCTTTTGGCATTTTTCTATTGCAGGCACCACCAGGTAAACCCTTTATCGCTGCTGAATATCAGCCGCAGCGACTTTACCCTGATCTTCGAGCGGGGCAGGCGGGCTTTCGCTCACTGGTTTTGATGAGGGAAATGACGGCTTGAGTATACATCGGCTGCTCACAATGAAGATTGACATACCCTGCTATTTACCTTATAATGAAATTTGACATAATCCCAACAAAATATGGAATCAGTCACCCACCATGCCGGATAAAGAGATTAAGAGACTCATCCAAAGTCTTGGAGAAAAGATTCTCGAAGGAGGATCCCTAAGTCTGGAAGAAGCTTCCATCCTCGATGAGCGGACCTCTGCCGGGGATATTCCTGCCTTATTCGAGATGAGCAGCCGGATCAGGGACGAATTTTTCGGCAGGTCAATCAGGCTGTGCGCCATCATCAATGCCAAAAGCGGCTACTGCGCGGAAGATTGCGGCTTTTGTGCCCAGTCGATGCACCATGAAACTCAGGTTGCTGCCTACCCGCTGCTGAGCCCCGATCAGATCCTCCAGAAAGCTGGCCAGGCCGAGAAGATGGGAGCTCAGTGCTTCAGCATAGTGACCAGCGGCGGCAAAACCGAAACCCGGCGGGAGATCGACAGCCTGTGCGAAACTGTTCATCTCATAAGCCGGCGGTTCCCATCGCTCTCCTGTGCTGCATCTCTGGGTACACTATCAATCGGCTCTCTGTCAAGCCTTAAAAATGCCGGATTGAAGCGGTATCATCACAACCTGGAGACAGCCGAAAGTTTTTTCTCCGGAATATGTACTACCCACACGTTCCGGCAGCGAAAGGAGACCGTCGAAGCAGCCAAAGCAGTCGGCCTTAAGGTATGCAGCGGAGGGATTTTCGGTCTGGGTGAATCATCCCGGCAAAGACTGGAGCTGGCCTTCAGCCTGAAAGAGCTCGATATCGACTCCGTTCCGCTCAATTTCCTCCATCCCATTGCCGGAACCCGCTATCAGGACAGAGAACTTATACCGCCTCTTGAGGCATTGAAAAGTGTGGCCCTGTTCCGTTTCATCCTGCCCAAAGTGAGCATTCATATTTGCGGTGGCCGCCAGATTGCCCTGCGCAGCCTGCAATCATGGATATTTCTGGCCGGTGCCAGCGGGCTCATGGTGGGTAATTATCTCACCACGCAAGGCGGGCAATGGGAAGATGACCATAAGATGATTCAGGACCTGGGATTCACATTTTTTCATGACTCCTGAATAAAAGTACATCATTCACCCGTTCGTAGTATAATCATGCTGCAGGAATCTTTAAAAAAATATCTTCACCAGGAAATCTCCGATCTTCAGAAGGCAGGGTGCTATCGCCGGATGAAACTGATTGACAGTGCATCCGGTGCCAGAATTTCCCTGCACGGAAGAGAGGTCATCAATTTTTCTTCCAATAACTACCTGGGACTGGCCTCGTCCGGCTTTCTGAAACAGGCGGCCATCCAGGCCCTCACCGGCTTTGGCGCAGGATCAGGGGCCTCACGTCTGGTTTCCGGGAACCTGACCCTCCACGATGAGCTGGAGAGGAAAATCGCTGACTTCAAGAAAACCGAATCGGCGCTTCTCTTCAACTGCGGCTATATGGCCAATTGCGGGCTTATCAGCGCTCTTTGCCAGCGGGAGGATGTAATCTTCTCCGACCGCTTCAATCACGCCAGCATAATCGACGGCATTCTGCTGAGCAGGGCCAGGCTGGTGCGCTATGGCCACAGGGACATGGATGACCTTCGCAGGCTCCTGGTTCGCTACGGGAGCAGCCGGGGAAAGCGGCTGATTGTCACTGACTCGGTGTTCAGCATGGATGGCGACCTTGCCCCCTTGCGGGAGATCGTTGACCTGGCTGCCGAATTTGACGCTTCAGTCATGGTCGATGAAGCCCATGCCACCGGCGTGCTGGGAGAGCATGGCCGGGGAGCGGTGGAAGCCCTGGACCTCGAAGGAGAGATCGACATTCAGATGGGCACCCTGAGCAAGGCGCTGGGCGGATTTGGCGCCTATGTGGCGGGAGATTCCCTCCTGATCGATTTTTTAATCAACCAGGCACGGCCCTTCATCTTTACTACCGCCCTGCCACCGGCAGTCATCGCCGCTGCCCTGAAAGCACTGGATATCGTAGAAAACCGCCCCGATCTTCGGGACACTCTGCTGCGGCAGGCCGACTGGTTCCGGAAAAAACTGCACGAGGCAGGCTTCAATACCCTCAACAGTGAGACCTATATCATTCCCATTCTGGCAGGAGAAAATGAAAAGGCCCTCAGTTTCAGCCAAAAGCTCCTGGAAGAGGGTATTTACGCACCGGCCATCCGCCCGCCTGCCGTTCCCAAAGGAACAGCCAGACTGCGGCTTTCTCTTATGGCTACCCACACCCTGGCCGATCTGGAAGAGGCGATGGACAAGATACAGCGGATCGGGCAGGAGCTTGGGCTTGTTTAATCAGTGGTCAGTGGCCAGTGATCAGTGATGAGTGGTCAGTGGTCAGTAAAAACAACCGTTCATAAGCGATAGTCATCACACCATTTACCAGGAGACAAGGTGAATCAGGGGAAACTTCTTCGCTCCACACCGCTGATTTTTCTCCACGGGTGGGGGACAACAGCCAGAATCTGGCAGCGGCAGGCAGGCCACTTTTCTTCGACAGGGCCTGTTCTCGTGCCGGACTACCTGATTAAAAATTGCGGTCCATCGCTTCTTTCCACTCCACTTACTTTGGAAAGCCTGAATTTTGAGTTATTCACCCTCTGCCGCCAGCGGGCATTTCCTTCGGTGCATCTCGTTGGCTGGTCTTTGGGCAGTCTGATCGCCCTGGATTTTGCTTCCCGCTTTCCCCGCCTGGTCAGTTCCCTGACTCTGGTGGCAGCAACTCCCAAATTTGTAGCCGATGACAGCTTCCCGGATGGGACCCCCAGGGGAGAATTGCGGCTGCTGCGCAGCAGGCTGCTTCGCGACCGGCTCCTTGCTTTCAGTGCATTTCATCAGCTCCTGTTCACCGAGCAGGAAAAAAATCAGCCCCTTATGCTGAAAATCAGAAACCTTCTGAAAACCGATACCGAGATCAGCGGCCAGACGCTTCTCGAAGGCATGAATATTCTTGAGAATGCGGACCTTCGGCCGGCTCTGCCTTCCATTCAGACTCCGGTGACGATTATTCATGGTGAAAATGACCGGCTCTGTCCTGTCGGAGCAGCCCGCTATCTGCACCAGCATATTCCTCACTCTCGGTTAAAAATATTGCCGGATTGCGGTCATCTACCCTTTCTGACCAGAGAAGAGGAGTTCAACCAGGCATTGGAAGAGTTTCTTGAGTCTGTCTCAAAAGAGCCCGCCTCGTGAGCTTGTGAGACTTTAAGGCTCTTTCGGAGGGAGTCTTCGGAGTCCTCCCATTGATATTCTGCCCCAGGAGATGTTAAAATTGATTTTATGCCTATCCATCCTCTCTGGATCAACAAGAAAAATGTGCAGAGAAACTTTTCGGCAGCAGCAGCCAATTATGATCGGGTGTCTGGCTTGCAGCGGGAAGTCAGCCGCCTGCTGCTCTCCTGCCTGCCTGTCTCCTTCTGCGGGGCAGCGCGGGTTCTGGATATCGGGACAGGTACAGGTCTGGCACTTCTGGACCTGGCCGCATCATTTCCTGACAGTGAATTCCACGGTCTGGACATTTCCTATGGCATGATCAGACAGGCACTGCGGACAGCAACTCGTGCGCCCACCTCCTGCGCTCTATCCGTGGCAAACCGGATGTTCTTCCTTCAGGCCGATGCGGAAAGGCTGCCCTATTGCTCCAGTGTTTTTGACCTTGCGCTCTCCAATCTGACCTATCAATGGGTAGCGGATCACGGACAGGCTTTTGGGGAAGTCTGCCGGATTTTAAAGCCAGGCGGCAAGTTTGCCTTTTCCACCTTCGGACAGGGGACCTTGGCTGAGCTGCATACCGCTTTCCGGCAGGCTTGCCGGAAGCTGAAGGGGGAAGAAGCACCGCCGCAATCGCACGGTCAGGAGTTTCTCACTCTAGGGGAACTTGAGGCAGTCCTGCGGGACTGCGGATTTTCTCGTCTCAAGGTCAGGGAATGCGCCCTGCCCAGGATCTATCCTGATGTCCGTTCCCTGCTCATGGAGCTCAAGGCCACGGGTGCCTCGAACGCTACCTTAAGCCGGTCCGCGGGATTGGGAGGCCGAAAGGTCCTTCAGGAAATGCAGAATTACTATGAACAGCATTTCCATAATGGACAGGGTATCCTGGCCACGTATCAGGTTATCCTGGTTCAGGGTGAAAAAATAGCAAAATAAGGAACAATAGGAGAAACAATGAAGAGAAGTAATGGGATCTTTGTCACCGGCACTGACACCGGCGTGGGAAAAACCATAGTGGCCGCTGGCCTGGCCCTTGGCCTGAAGCGGCAGGGGCTGAATGTAGGGATCATGAAGCCCGTTCAGACAGGTGCTGCCAGGCGCGAGGGAGGAGAGCTTTATTCTCCTGATGCTGTGTTTGTGCAAACAGCCCTGGAAGCTGGAGGTGGAAGTGGCCGTGAGATGCCACCCTGCTCCAGTCATCCTTTTCCCTTCAACCCCCACACCCCCTATGTGCTGAAGGAGCCCTTGGCACCCCTGGTCGCAGCCCGGCTGGAAGGGGTGGAGATAGAACCGGCCAGGATCATCGAAGCCAGCCATTGGATGGCGGAGCACTCCGCATGTCTGGTGATCGAGGGAGCAGGAGGTGTTCTGGTGCCCATCAGCCGGAACTACCTGATGATCGACCTCATCAAGGACCTTGGCTTTCCTGTGGTCCTGGTGGCCAGGGTGTCTCTGGGCACCATCAACCACACGCTCCTGACCCTCGAAGCCCTGCGGCGGCGGGGGATCATCATAGCCGGAGTGGTCCTCAATCAGCCAGACCCCTCTCGACCCGGCATCTGTGAACAGACGAATCCGGAAGTCATTCAGGCCCTCGGCCAGGTGGATCTGCTGGGAATCATGCCCTATTCGCCCTCTATCAGCCTCGAGCGGGGAGAAATCGGCAATCTGGAAGAGCTGGTTCACAGGCACCTTGATCTTGGGCTGCTTGCAAAAGTCCTGAAACCGGCCCTCCCTGGCCGGGAAGGGGCCGATGATTCTCAGGGAGAAGCCGGGCAGGAACTGCTCTCTTCCCAGCGCTCGGCCCTGCTCAAATCCTGGGACAGGCAGTATCTCTGGCACCCATTCACCCAGATGCAGGACTGGACCAGGGATGATCCCCTGGTCATCGAGCGGGGAGAGGGCGTATACCTGGAGGATTCCGACGGCAGGCGGTACCTTGACGGAGTTGCCAGTCTCTGGACCAATGTCCATGGCCACCGGAGGAGGGAAATCGATGAGGCCATCCAGGATCAATTGACCAGGATCGGACACTCTACCCTGCTCGGTCTGACTCATGCTCCGGCTATCGAACTGGCCAAGCGCCTCATCCAGATCGCCCCCGCAGGACTGAGCCGGGTCTTTTACTCGGACAACGGGGCTACAGCCTGCGAAATCGCCCTGAAGATGGCTTTTCAGTATTGGCATCAGCAGGGGAAGGCTGAAAAAACAAGCTTTGTCTACTTTGAAAACAGCTATCACGGAGATACTCTGGGAGCGGTCAGTGTCGGCGGCATTGATCTGTTTCATCAACTGTATCACCCGCTGCTCTTTCGCGGCTACCGGGCAACATCCCCGTACTGCTACCGCTGCCCCTGTCAGCTTGAGCCCTCCTCGTGCGGGCTGCGCTGCCTGGAAACCCTGGAGCGCACTCTTCAGGAACATGCTGAAGAGACCTGCGCCCTGATCATCGAGCCCTGCGTGCAGGGCGCTGGCGGCATGCTGGTGGCACCGCAAGGTTTTTTGCGCCGGGTGCGGGATTTGTGCGACCACTATCAGGTGCTGATGATCGCCGATGAGGTGGCGGTCGGGTTTGGCCGGACCGGCAGGATGTTTGCCTGCGAGCACGAAGATGTCCACCCCGACCTCCTGTGCATGGCCAAGGGGATAACCGGCGGATACCTCCCTCTGGCGGCCACCCTGGCTACGGAGAAGATCTATGAGGGTTTTTTGGGAGATTACAGTCAGAAGCGGACCTTTTTCCACGGCCATACCTACACGGGAAATCCCCTGGCCTGCCGGGCTGCCCTGGCCAGTCTGGATATTTTCGACAGGGAAGGGGTAATTGGCCATGTTCAGGAAAGGGCAGAGCACCTCGCCGAGGGGCTGCGGAAGTTTTGGGAACTGCCCCATGTCGGAGATATCCGGCACAAGGGCCTGCTGGCCGGTATCGAGCTGGTCCGGGACAAAACAAGCCGGGAGCCCTATGGCTGGGAAGAGAAGACCGGCATCAGGGTCATTCAGGAGGCCCGGAAGATGGGCGTAATTCTCCGCCCCCTTGGCGACGTGATCGTGCTCATGCCACCTCTCTCCATTAACGCTGCGGAACTGGATGAGCTTCTGTCGGTTACGCTGAAAGCAATCAGGCAGGTTACGGAAGGGTAAAGACTTTTTTCAGTATGGCCAACTTTTACGGCACTCTCCCCCTATCAGACCTGACCTCCCTGTCACAGCGACTCCCTGCTGCCACAGGGGCTCCCTGCCTCATCCCACCCTCCAGTTTACTAATTTCTTGAGTTAATTAATCATAGCGAGTAAAATATTTATATAATGAATGCCTGATAAGCCGAGTTATACTATAAACGGCTTAGAACTGAACTTTTCCAGAGGAGCCAGGAGTCAGGAGTCAGAATTCAGAAGAAGGTATGGGCCATCTTAAGTAAGGAGTTCTTTTACCTTCTTCTGGCTCCTGGCTCCTGACTTCTGACTCCTGAGCAAAAAGTTCAATATTCACCCGTTCGCAGTATATCTTTTCAGGAGGAAAAACATGAATAAAGAACAAATTGCATACTGCGGCCTTTGCTGCGAAGACTGTTTTGTCCATAAGGGCAAACTTGCTGATTTAGCGAGAGATTTAAGGAAAGAATTGAGAGAATCAAAATTCGGGAAGATGGCGGAGTTCCTCTCCACGATCCCATTCTTTGAAGTTTTCAAGGATTACCAGCAATGCTACGATGTTCTTGGCGCAATGGTAAAAGTACGATGCAAGAAATCTTGCCGGGGCGGAGGAGGCCCTCCTTCCTGCAAGATGAGGAAATGCTGCCAGAAGAAGGGAATCGAAGGCTGCTGGCAATGCAATGATTTTGAAACCTGCGAGAAACTTGACTTCCTCAAGCCAGTCCACGGCGAGGCCCACATAAAAAACCTGAGAAAGATAAGGAAGGATGGAGCAGATAAGTTTCTGGAAAGCAAGAGGTACTGGTAGTAACTGATAAACAGGAAAAAGGAGGTTAAGCACTTTCCAAGCAATAATAGGGATAATAACAATACTCCATTAATCTACGCTAATAAGAGGCAAAGCTCATGAAGGAAGCTTACCATGCTTACTGCCCAAATGCCCCGGCTCAATAGCTGCGCGGCGGATTTACTGGGCCGCGAATTTACTGATTCACTATGCAATGTTTAGCTAACTCAGGGCAGGAAGGCTCCATGAAAAAGGTCGTACTTTCTTTTTTACCGATGCTTGTCTTTATCCTGGTGATAATCTCATGCCAGGCCCTGGCCGCTCAGGAAGAAAAGAGTATTCCAGTGCAGGGTGGGCAAAACCTTTCCCTGTATAAGGACTGCTGCGCCCTGGTAGTGGGAGTGGGCAACTATGACCAGTGGCCGGACCTGCCCAATGCTGTCAACGATGCCAAAGAGGTTTCACGGTTTTTCCGGCAAAGGGCATTCAAAGTAAAACTGCTGACTGATCCGGGCTCTCAGGAATTGAAAAAAGCCCTTGATGATTTTGTCCGTGAAGCCGGACAGGAACAAGACCGCGCTATTGTCTTCTACTACGTCGGACATGGCAAGAGCCGGGTTATCGCCGATGGCACCAGGTGTGATTGGATCATTCCCCGGGATTGTCCTCTCCTTCAGGATAACCCTCAGGGGTTTGACGACCGGGCCATTGACCTGAAGGCTCTCGTGAAGTTTTCAACACTCCTTCGATCAAAGCATGTGCTGATGCTGTTCGATGCATCCTTTTCCGGAACTGCATTTTCTTATGAGCCAGCGGCACTGAAAATTATTGACCGCACGAGTGCTTTGCCGGTAAGGCAGTACATAATTGCCGGAAAAGAAGGTGAGCGTATCTCAGAGCAGAGCGTATTTAAACAATTCCTGCTCAAGGGCTTGGAGGGTGAAGCCGACTTGATTTACGATGGCTATATCACCGGATCGGAGCTTGGCCACTACCTTATCGACATGGTTGAAAAGGTCACCGCAGGGTGGCAGCATCCGCAGTATGCCAAGGCCAGCGATCCGGCCCTGGCCGGTGGTGATTTCATCTTTCTGCCCGTAGAAGTTAAATCCGAAAGCGTCCGGCTGTTTGTGGAAACAGATCCCAAGGATGCCCAGGTGAAAATTTTGAATATCAATCCGCGATTTGAACAGGGTATGGAACTGGAACCGGGAAAATACCATCTTGAGGTCTCAGCGTCCGGCTGCACAACCAAACAGGAGTGGATCACCCTCGAACCTGGAGAGGATAAAAAATTCGAAATACACCTTGAGAAAGAACCGGCGAAAGAACAAGAGCAAGAACCCGGAAAAGCACCTGGGAAAGAACAGGGGAAAGAGTCCGGGAAAGGTGAAAATGCTCTGTTCAACAGCCTGGGCATGGAGTTTGTGTTTATCAAGCCTGGCAGCTTTGTTATGGGCAGTCCAGCCGGAAGTGGCGGAGAGCCCGATGATGAGAAGGAGCACCGGGTAACCATAAGTAAAGGATTCTACATCCAGACTATGGAGGTTACAATGGGCCAGTTCCGGAAATTTATCCAGGCAACCGGCTATGGCGGTATCGAGTCGGAGAAGAAAAGCGGCTGCTGGGTGAAAGCCGAAGGGGGAATATGGAGGCAGAAAAAAGGCATTGGCTGGGATAGCCGCCGCACCTGGGAATCAGCGGAATCTGCGCAAACCGAACGGCATCCGGTAACCTGCGTGACCTGGAACGATGCCCAGGCCTTCATCAAATGGTTAAGCCGTAAGGAAGGTGCTGTTTATGACCTGCCTACTGAAGCGGAGTGGGAATACGCCTGCCGCGCAGGAACAATCACCCCCTTCTCCTTTGGCCGGTGTTTGTCCACGGATCAGGCCAACTACGATGGCATTGGTCCCCTTTTTGCCGACTGCCAAGGCTCTTACCGTCTGGCCCGCTACCGGCCGATCGAGACAGGAAGCCTTGCACCCAATCCCTGGAGGCTTTTTGATATGCACGGAAATGTTGCCGAGTGGTGCCAGGACTGGTATGCCCCTTACCCCGACGGCCCGGCTACGGACCCCAAAGGACCACCAGAAGGCACGGAGCGCGTAATGCGCGGCGGCCACTGGGCAACTGATGCCCGGGGATGCTGCTCCGCCAGACGCTGGAGCCTCCCGCCCGACGCTGCTTCTGAAGCGGTCGGGTTTCGACTGGTTGTGAGGAGGCGGTAGAGAGGGGGAAATAGCAAAGGGTAAAAGGGCCGGGTAGTGACTGCTCCAAATTATGAGAAAAGTCAGGCAAGATGGAGATATTAAAAATATGCTGAATGAGCATTTTCATCTGCCCTCCATAAAGAAGAGATGGAAAAACAAGGCCGTTTGTTTATCTACAGACTGCCCTCTTACTCTCCAGATAAAAACCCTATTGAAAAATTATGGAAAAAGACAAAAGCAGACGCCACCCATTGCAAATATTTCCCTTTTAAAAAAGGCGAGGGTACTCTGGGAACATCTACCCGCTTTCAACCTTCCTGACATAAGCCCATATGTCGCATTTTCTCTCCAGGCCCTGAGCTGACAGAAAGCGTACTTTGCCAAAAACCGGCCGCTCTTTCCATGGCCGGTCATGCAGCCCGAAGATCCAGGCAACGTTGGCGAATGAATTTGGATCGCGGCCATCGAGGAAATATTTATTATTTATCGCCAAAGCAGTCCTGAAGGCATCTTCGGGCGTCGGGGACCATTCGAGGATCTTTTTTCCCCAGTACATCCGCAGGTAGTTGTGCAGATAGCCTGTGTATTTCATCTCCTTCATGGCAGCGTTCCAATATGGATCATGAGTTTGAGAGCTTTCCAGTTGTTCCGGAGTATAGAGATACTCACGCTTGTCATACTGATGGGCCAGCAGGGTCTTTATGGCCCATCCGGGAAGACAGGTAAAGGAGTCGTAGTCGGGAGTAAAGTGCACAAAATTGATGGTCAACTCCCGTTGAATGATCAATTCATCCAAAAACGCTGCCGTATTCTGCTCCAGCCCGCTGCCTGAAGCCTCTTTGATTTGCAGGGCCAGATACAGCGGTGAAATCTGTCCAAAATGAAGATACATGCTCATATGTGAGACAAAGTCGGTCTGGGGCTGGTCACGGTTTTCTGAATAATTGCTCAGGCTGTCGCGGATGAACTCCTGAAAACGTCTTTTTGCTTCCCCTGTTCCGCCCTTATGAAAACGGGTTACCGGATCGACACCTCGATCTATCTTTTTGAGCCTGCCCAGCACAGTCTGAATATCGCTCAGGTCCACACGGGTATCAGCAGTGATATCGGCAACCTGCAGATCGAGTAATTGCCGCTCAGGCAAGAGCGGCTGCAAGCCGACAAGGTAATCATCCAGGTGCCGGGTGATCTTGGGCCGGATTGTGCGGGCAGCGTATTCGGCCTTATCCGACACTATCTCGACCGGCACAATCACCTCGGTTTCGACCTGACATACGCTGCAGGGTGCTTTGGCGGCCACTTCACTGCGCCATGCTTTCTGATGTCGCAGGTATCCGCAATCACAGACAATCAGGGATGCTCTCCGGCCAGCGGCCAACGCCACCTGGTCCGGCCTGCCAAAGCAGGCTATCATCCTGATGCCGCGTGCAGCCAGATGAGACTCCACCTCCCGCAAACCCTCAAGCATGAAAACGTAGTGCCGCAGGTTCGCTTCAGGATAATCATCCGTCAGCCCGAAAACAACCAGTAACGGCTGCTGCAAATCATTGGCCTTTTGTATGGCAAATTCCAGGGCATGGTTATACTCCCCCCGCTGCGACTGCTGCATCCAATACAATACATAATCACCTTCCCCCCGGATGCCCTTGTCATTGAGCTGCCGGATGCGCCCGGATTGTATGCCTTGATGAACCATTTTCACATCTCCCGGTACTTTGAGCGTGCAGGTGTTCTGACGGTTATCGGAATAAGCCGCCGGTTTTCATTACGGAGCCACTCGCTGGTAAATTCCGCCAATACCTCGGCTGGATTGGTAAAAAGTGACGGCTGGCAATATGAAGACAGCCAGTAACAACTTTACTGAGCGGAAACCGATGAGGCTTAAAAATGGATGTACGCATGCTCTCCCAAAAACAATCAATGAATCCGATGGGATGGGGAAAGACAATTACGAAAAGGAAACAAATGATGAGACATCAAATGGTTATGCATCGCTGGGTTACTCGCATTGTGCTCGGTTTTCTTCTGCCACCAGCCCTTGTTCTTGCTGTCATTGCCCCTGGTTCGGCAGGCAGCAATAATCCCTGTTGCGCCAGCGGCAGGCAGGGCTCTTTTATCCGATCATACATGCCGCCCAATGAGGTCAGCATGCTGTTTTCCTTCAGTGCCGGAGGAACCTGGTGTCAGGGGATATCCGGAATCGAGGCAAAAAAGGCCTGTATGGATTACCTGCAGCAAAAACTCGGTAAAAGGCCGGAGGACCGCCCTCACCCGATAGGGGCCGTTTCCCTGGCCAGAGGAGAAAAAAGCGGCAGGAGAATCGTCAACCATCACGGGCAAACAAGGGTCGATGGAGTAAAAACCGATTGTATTCTCATCCTTCTGGTGGAATTTGCCGGTACTGACGATTCCCATACCGGGCCGCTGCATAATGAATTGCCGGAACCTGACCGCAGGTACAACCTTCTGGACTTCTGGACCCCGGATTTCAACCGGGAGCATTATGAAAACATGCTCTTTTCCCAGTCTCCGGGAGCATTGTCCATGGCTAATTACTATCTGGAGCAGTCAGGAGGCACCTATACGGTAACCGGGCATGCATACGGCTGGATACCGGTTGGCCATTCCGAGTGGTACTACGGCGCGGATGATCCCGAAGGGGGAATCGACAACCTCAATGGATATGTCTTCCGGCTGGTCAGGGATGCAATCGATGCTGCCGCTGATTCCATCCCCTGGGCTGATTACGATCTCGAAGACCCGTATGATCTGGACGGGGACGGCAGCTATGCCGAGCCTGACGGGTATGTGGATCACCTCATGATCATTCATGCCGGTGCAGGCCAGGAGGACCGGGGCGGGCAGCAGGGCGATGATGCGATCTGGTCACACAGCGGCTGGGCTGAGTGGCACCTTGACCGCGGCCCCGGTTTCGGGGGGATACCGACCGCAGACCCCGGAGTATGGGTGGGTGCCTATACCATGGAGCCGGAAGACGGGACCATCGGCGTGTTCTGTCATGAGTTCGGCCATGACCTTGGCCTTCCTGACGAATACGACACCATATACAGCGGTGATGCCTCGACAGGCTATTGGACCCTGATGTCAGCCGGTGCCTGGCTGAGCCTTCCCGGCCAGCCGCTGGGCACCTGCCCTGCCGGCCTCAGCGTCTGGGCAAAGTATACTCTCGGCTGGGCGGAGCCGATTGTCATCGAGCCCGGAAAGATGCGGGAAGACATCCTGCTTCGGCCTGTAGAGAACAGGGGATTGACCGATAAATGCATCAAAATCGATCTCCCGGCCTTTATCTCCACAATCGAGATCAACAAGCCCCACAGCGGTGAACACGAGTGGCATTCGGGTATGGGGAATAGCTTCCGCCATACCCTGACCCGGCGGCTGAACCTTCCTTCCGGTACGGTTTTACGGTTCTGGACCTGGTACGATATCGAAAAAGACTGGGATTACGGATGCGTGGAAGTCTCTTCGGATGCAGGCGGAACATGGCAGAAGGTAGCGGGGAATATCACCACGTGCGACGATCCTCATGGCCAGAATCCCGGACACGGAATCACCGGCCAGAGCAAAGAATGGGTACGGGCCGAATTCGACCTGTCGGCATTCAGCGGAGAGGTGAATCTCCGATTCCGGTATCTGACTGACCGTGATGTGCAGGGCCTGGGGTGGGTCCTCGACGACCTTGAGTTTGTCAGCGGCTCCGGCAGCACGATCTTTGCGGATGACGTGGAGTCCGGTGCCGGAGCCTGGGCAGCCAAAGGTTGGTACATCTCCAGCGGCTCGGAAAAGCGCACGGAGCCCCGGTATTATCTTGCTGAATGGCGTGAGCCCATAGGTTTCGATATTGGCATGACCAACTGGTTC
Organism: bacterium; assembly: GCA_040755755.1. Taxonomy (NCBI): domain Bacteria; species bacterium. The sequence continues at coordinate 18,718 of JBFLZW010000063.1, forward strand.
CACCGGGTCGATACTGTCCCGCCCAATAACCTGGTGGAGAAAGTGTGCGCTGACCCTGGCATGCTGCTCTGGTACCGTGATGGACAATTCACCGATAACTGGGTGGGAAAGCACCCCTGGAAGGGGTTTTTGCTGCTCGTGGATGCCCATCCTGAGCTTGTCCTGGCCGATAATACGGCCTTTCTGGCCAACTGGCTGTTCGAGCCTCCGGCCCCGCGTTTTGAGCCGCCATATCCGAACAGGGACCTCCCCTTCTGCACCCGCATCCAGATCGCTGACGCTGCCTTCGGGCTGAAGCCGACTTCAGGCTGCGGTCTGACCAGATGGTTTGGATTGCCCGTATGCGCTCAAATGCCGCAACTTCCCGCAAGTCCGGTATTTGACGATTCAATCTGCTATGTCGATAAATCCTGGTCGGCCTGGTATCAATCCGTACCGTTTGGCGTCTATATCCGTGAGTCCATCAACAGCGTCGAAACGCCTGCCTGCGGGCTGAAGATCATCGTTCAGGAAGAGAGCCCTGACGGAGAAGGAGGCAGGATAACGGTGGATTTCACCGGCTTCAGGCCATGAAGTTTAAAGCGTGGGAGCGTGAGAGAGCGAGAGAGTGGGAGAGCGAAAACGCTCTAACTCTCTCACGCTCCTACGCTCTAACGCTCTAACGCAAATGCCGTGTTCATGAAGTTGGCCACGTCGCTGGTCAGTTTTTTCAAAGATGGCAGATGCACATAGATCTGGTGTCCGACATCGTAGTATGCAATCGTGACATTGCCCTGCAGGCCGGGGTCGAGGCCAAGATGACTGACCGTATAATCAGTAGCGAAATAGGGTGTAGTCAGGTCATAATAGCCTGCGGCTATCAGTACCTTCAGATACTTGTTCTTGCTGATAGCTTCTCGCAGGGTTGCGGTGACATTGGTGAATCCCTGCCCTTCATGATGACCCAATCCCCAGTTCCAGGAGCGATTCACCTCCTCATTGAGAACCTCATACTGAAGGTCGTTGACATACTTAAGCTCATTGCGTACATAATCGCTCATGGCCGCTCCAAAAGGTCCCATAACCAGAAAGAGTGAAGGGTCATACTCGTCATACTCCTGGCCGGCGTCAGGATCGGGGCCTTCAAACCGGCCATCCAGGAGGCCGATTATCCGGTGTTCCTTCCGAAGCAGCTCCCTGGTGAAATCGATGTGGCTGATTCGCAGGTTATGACTGCTGATATAGGTGGGGGAAAGGGAGGTATAGCGGGCCAGTTTTTCGATCACCCGATCCCGCTCAGAACCTGAGAGTGCGGCACCTTTCAGCAAAGCCAGGCTGTATTCGTTCATTGCCCAGCCCTCGGCTTCCTTCAGGAGTCTGGGCAAATCGCTCGATTGCAGATCAGGGGAGAGCTTCTTATGGTACCATGCGGCTGCCGTATACGTGGGTAAAAACAGAGAACAGGGCAGATCGTTGCCCTGGTTGAACATGATGGTCTGAAAGTCCAGGGCCGGTGAGATAAGCACCAGACCATTGAGATTCAGATTGACCTTATCCTGAAGGAATCCGGCCAGCTCTGCGGCCCTGGTTGCACCGTAGCTTTCACCGGCAATGAACTTCGGCGACGACCAGCGCCCGAACCGGGTAACGTAGAGGCGAATAAAATCCCCGGCAAGATTGATATCCTCCCGAAAGCTGTAAAACCGCTTCGGATCGATGCCGGAACGGGCCCCGGCGTGGTGCCCGGTGGTGCCGGACTTCTCACCTGATCCGGCACCGGATTCAGAATCAGGCCGGGAGGGGGGGCGGCTGTAGCCGGTGCCTATGGGATCAACAAAAACAAGGTCGGTGAAGTTAAGCCAGGTATATTCATTATCGAGCAGCCGGTAGGGAGGCGAGGCATTTTTGCCCTCATCTTTCAGGAATATCCGCCGGGGACCAAGAGCACCCAGGTGCAGAAAGACCGAAGCTGCTCCCGGCCCGCCGTTAAAGGCAAAGGTGAGCGGCCATTTGCCTTTGTTCTTCCGGTCATCCCGTTCATAGGCGACAAAAAACAGATCGGCCTTGGGCTGGCCCGATTCTTCCTTGATCTCCAGATAGCCTGCCGTGGCCGTATATCTCAGAGTCTGGCCATTGACGGTAATTTCCCGGTGCGTGACCGAAAGCTCTTTGGTGTTAGATTCATCCGCCTTTTTCCCGGTCGTGTCCGGAGATTGCTGTTCGCCTCCGGCCGGTTCGGTCGTGGTTTTGGCGACCGGCGGATCCTGGGTCGCACCACGGGCCCTGCCTGGTGCGGCAGGACACATGACAAACACTACCACAGCGGCAATCAGGGAAATACTACCTCGGTGCTGCTTTTTCATTCCTTTCCTCCTCTCTCGGCATTGCTCCGAATGTTTAATTCATAACCATGAATCAGGTAGAGAAATAGTCACATATAATAAAATCCATAAACGTTCATTGGTTCATCGGTTGTTCTTAGGGTAGAGCGGGCAAATTATATCATGGATCATGAGTTATGTCTCAATCCGCCGATTATGGAGGCGGAAGGGAAAAATAAGGTTAAATAATAATCCATGAATCCATCTGACCGGAGAGAAATACCCCTAACCGTTATTGCCCTTGGATTAGTAAGCTTCTTTGCTACTTTTTCGAGTGACATGATCTATCCCCTTCTGCCGATATTTTTATCCGTGCTCGGTGCAGGAGCTCTCAACCTTGGCCTTGTTGAAGGCATAGCCGAGACGACATCTTCCACCATCAAGATTCTTTCAGGTTATCTCACTGATAAGGCAAAAAAGAGAAAGCCCTTTGTCCTCACCGGGCAAAGCCTGTCCTCTCTGGTGCGGCCTTTGATCGGGCTGTCCGGTGCATGGCCTACCGTCCTCGGATTGAGATTTATGGACAGGGCAGGAAGCGCAATCAGTACTTCCCCACGGGATGCCCTGATCGCTGATGTAACCGAGTACGAGTCCACCGGACAGGCGTTCGGGTTTCAACGGGCCATGGAGCATGGGGGGTCAGTGCTGGGGCCGCTGGCCGCGGTTCTCCTGCTCAAGGTATATAGATTCAGCCTGCGCAAAGTTTTTCTCTTTTCCGCACTTCCGGCAGCTCTGTCTATCGGATTTCTGATTTTCCTGGTCAAAGAAAAATCGGGGAAGGTATCTGCGGCAGGCGACATCGGCAAAAGTCACCTGACCGGCAGACGAACGCCCAGGCAGAATGGCATGGGACGCGGTTTCAGACTGTTTATTCTCGCGGCCATCACCTTTACCCTTGGCCATCCGACTGACACCTTCCTCCTGCTCAGGCTTCATATGGCGGGTGTTGAGGCGGCAAGCTCAGCGGTTTTGTGGTCATTATTTAATACTATCAAGGTAATTTCAACCTATGCAGGTGGCTATGTTTCCGACAGGATAGGCCCTAAACCGATGATAATTGCAGGATGGTTCTATTATGCCTTCATGTATCTGTTGTTTGCCTCCCTGCAGGGTAAAAGACCACTGATCGGCGTCTTCCTGCTTTACGGCATTTACTTTGGCATCACCGAGCCTGCCATCAGGGCTTTGACTGCCTCATTTGCACCTTTCGATCTGCGGGGCAGGGCGTTCGGCTACTACAGCGGCGCTATCGGATTGGCATCCCTCCCGGCCAGCCTCCTGTTTGGCCTGCTATGGCAGAAGCTGGGTTATCAGTTTGCCTTCGCAGCAGGGGCAGTCTTCGCTGTGCTGGGATGTACATGGATGTTCTTGATTAAGGACCATTTGGGGGGCAACCCTTGACAGGAGTCAGAAGTCAGGAGTCAGGAGTCAGAAGTCAGGAGTCAGGAGTCAGGAGAAACGTTTTTATTCTGACTCCTGGCTCCTGAATTCTCAAAAAAACAGCCTCAACAACCTGTGGAGTTACGGCTCAAGAAAGATAGTACCCTCGAATTTCTCATTGCCGGAAAAAACCCCTTTGCCCCTGGCAAACCTTCGGCCAGCATCAGGGGTCATCACCAGAGTGAGCGGGGCGTTGATCCTGCCCTGGCTTGTAGCCGGATTAAAGGGCAATTCAGCAAAAAGAATCCCGCGGGCGATAGTCGGAATGCAGCGTACCCCTGCGGTGTTTTTCACTGCCTTCGCGCTCATGATCGACCAGATTCCCCGCACCTGCCAATATCCTGTTCTTTGGCCCGGTATACTCTGACTGGGCAGGAAGGAGGTCAAGGTCATCTGAAACCTGCCCCTTCCCGCCGGGGCGCAATTGCCAACCGGGCTGGCCGTAGCCTCCACTATGTAGCCGCCGGTCATGGCTCCATCTCCGACCGATGTTGTCTGGCCGCTGCATATCACTCTGGCCTCGGTCAGCTTCCATCCTGATGCTGCCTTTAACGTGACTGACATTTCCGGTACTTCCCTAGATCCGGCCACAGCAACTGACAACACCAGGACCAGCATGACTGATAGGGCGAAGATGAGGCCACGAGTTGCCGGTATTACCTGCCTCTTGTATGGCATCATAATCAATTCCTCCTTTTCCGTGGTCACTGGCCACTGACCACTCTCTCACTCTCTCCTACTTTCCTCCTCCTTTACCCATGACTGATTGAATCTCTTCGGACAATCCGCCTTCAATCTGCACATCGATGAGATGCGGTCCGCTCGTATCGGCCAGGGATTCTTTCAGCGCCTTTCTCAGAGAGTCAGGATCGGTTGCCGTCCATGCTGACTTCAGGCCGAATCCCCTGGCTATCTCATTGAACCGGATGGCGGGAGAGTCGATATCCTGGTGCGGAAACTTGCGAAGGCCTTCTCCCTCCTCAGCCCAATACTCCAGAATGTTCAGCTTCAGGATCCGATAACTTCGGTTATTACAGATCAGGAAGATGATATGCAGGTTATGGCGGGCTGCGGTCCATAAAGCCTGGATTACGTACAGGGCTGCACCGTCACCCGACAGGGCCAGTAAAGGCTGGTTGGGAAAGGCGAGCTTGGCCCCGACTGCACCGCTCAAGCCTACCCCCAGGCACCGCCCCCGGCTGCTGAAGTAGCTCACCGGCACAGCGGTAGCAAGATAGTGGATCAGAGGGGCGGTGGCTGTGATCGACTCATCGTAGATAACGGCATTTTCCGGGAGCATTTCAGCCACGGTCTTCATCATCAGCGACGGGTGCATGGGCCGTGCCTGGCGAAGGTGATCGTATTTTATCTGCACATCTCCCCAATCCTCTTTCTTCCTGTTCTGCCAGTATCGTTTCCGTGCCGCTGCCTTATTCCGAAATTCAGGATCGGGCCGCAGCTCTATGCCGGTCGAGATAGCCTCCAGGGTCTGCTTCGGACTGGCCACGATACCGATCTCGACCGGAAAGTTTTTGGCAATTTCCCAGGGATTCAAGTCAACCTGAAAAAGCCGTACCCCCTGGCGGAAGTAGGGGCCCTTGTCGGGAAACATCTCCGGGAAAAGTGAGGTGCCGACAGCCAGAACCACATCAGCCTGGCTGGTGACGGAATGGTTGTACTTGCCGTAAGAGAAATTCAGGGTGCCCATGAACAGAGGATCCTGGTGATAGGCCCTGCCCTGATAGGTAAAATCCGCTCCGTACACCGGACAGCCGAGCTGATCGGCCAGTCTGGTCACCAGATCCTGACCGCCGGAAAGCTGAACCTGATCCCCGATCAGCATGATGGGATTTTCGGCCTCCATCAGCGCCTGTACGATCTTGGCCACATCCTCAGGCGGCGGGCCTGCCTGCCAGTCCAGGCAACTGGTGGGATAAATGTCAGGCTCGATCTCCTCATCGAAAACATCCATGGGAATAGCCAGAAATACCGGCCCCTGCGGAGGGGTCATGGCTACCTTAAACGCCCTGCGCAGCACTTTGAGCGTATCGTCTCCCGGAATGATCCGGTAAGCCCATTTCGTCACCGGCCTGGCTGTTTCGACCAGGTCTCCGGCAAAAAATCCATCGAAGGAAGCGAACTTCGACGGGGCTTCACCGGCATAAACCACCAGGGGCAGGCTGCTTTGCCGTGCCTCATACAGCATGGCCATGCTGTTGCCAAGCCCGACCATGGTATGCACCTGCACCATTGCAGGCCTATTTGTCACCCGTGCATAGCCAAGAGCCATTCCCGTGACAACCGACTCCTGCAAGCCCGGAACATAGGTAAGCTCAGGAAAGTCAGACAGCGCATCCAGAAACGATTCCTCCAGCGTGCCGGGATTACCGAAAATATATTTCACTCCATCAGCAAGCAGTTGCTTCATAAAAGCATGCTTGGTTTTTATCTTTGCCATTGGTTATTCTCCTCCATAACTCTTATGTCCTGGATGTTGGATCTCGTCTCCTCACCCAGACGATGTCTTTCATATCTTTCCAACCGCATCGGTCAATTTTGCTGAAAGGAAGGATACAGAACGCTTTCCCCCCTCGCCCTCCTTAACGAACCTATCCAAATTCCAAAAAATTAATCCAAGAGCTCTTGGGTCATACAAATTCTCCAACTACGGACCGATATATGTGTGTGGTGGTATCAGGGTTAAAAAGCTATCCCTTGCCCCCTTTTGGGAGCAATGCTATTGTTAAGGGATAGCGGAGTTCATGTCCAGAGCTCAGGGCGGGCAGTGTTTTTCCCCCTCGCCCCTCTGCTGGGGAGAGGGTCGGGGTGAGGGGGAACTGGTCGCGTAATTAAGCAAGGTCTGTACGAGCCGTATTGGAGCCGCAGGCTGGCTCTACAGTTCATAATATATTGAAAACATAAAGGTTATTTTCAAGCTTCTATTTTCCGGGCAAATGTACTAGAATAACTATGTATCGAACCGCAGGAATCGAGCGGAACGATAGGGGAATACTATTATGGAGGCCAAAAAGGGACCATGAGAAACTTACCGGACAAGGTCTGCAAGCGGCCGCTCGCCCTTGTGCTCCTTGGTTTTTTCATTATTTTCTCCGGCTGCACGGCCAACTACCGGACCAATCCCTCCGCCCGGACAAACTCGGCTGCGGAATCAACGGTTTCTTCGGATGTTGAGATGGGGAAAAGAATTTTCGAGGAATTGAAACCTCAACTGGAATTTACTGCCAATCCATTAATTCAGGTCTATGTTGACCGGATCGGAAAAAGGATTGTCGAACAGGTTTACCCTAATCGGTTCGAATTCCGCTACTTTGTCATCAAATCCAATCAGCTCAATGCCTTTGCCTTGCCGAACGGATATATCTTCTTTACCGAGCGCCTGCTGAATGCCGTAAAAACGGAAGATGAACTGGCCTTTGTTCTCTGTCATGAAACCGCTCACGTTGCCAAAACCCATTTCCGAAGGCTCATGGAGAAAAAATCCAAGGTTGACATGGCCACTATGGCTGCCATGATCGCAGGCCTGCTCCTGAGCAAAGACGGTGAAATGGCCACGGCTGTTCAGGCTTTCAGTATCGGAGCGAACCAGACTATTTCCCTCAAGTACAGCCGGGAGTTTGAAGATGAGGCGGACGAGGCGGGATTTGCCTACCTCACTGATTCGGGATATCAGGGGCAGGGAGCCATTGACTTTATGGAAAAGCTCAATCAACTGGAGCGGATCACCATAGTTCCGCCGGTCTACCTCTCGACCCACCCGGCCACTGCCTCGCGGGTTTACCATCTGGAGCAGTTAAACCGGAGAAACCCGTCCACTCCTGCAAAACCGGTAGGCAACATCCGCCGTTTTCAGATCTGGAACCGGCTCGAAACCGAAAACCCCCAGGAGTACTGGAAGGATATTCAGGCCGCCTGCCAGGAGGACCCCAACAATCCCGATCTTCTGTACGGTCAGGCCCTGGCCCTCGGAAAGATCGGCAGGGCGAAGGAATCCCTGGATTTCTTTCAAAAGTGCCTGGCCATCAATCCCCGTGACAATGATGCGCTTCGGGATATGGGAATCAGTCTCTTCCGCCAGGGTGAATACCAGGAGGCGCAAAAGCGCCTGGATCAGGCGGTCAAAGCCAGTCCCGATGATTTCCTGGCCTTTCATTACCTGGGCCGGACGTTGAAAGAAGCGAATCAGGCAGACAAAGCCATAGCCAAACTCACTCAGTCCAGAGAACTGCAGCCGGACTTCGCTGAAAATTACTACTATCTGGGCCTGCTCTACCAGCAAAAAGGCCAGTTGGAGGAAGCCCATGAGAACTTCAGCACCCACTTCTCCCTGAAAGGGAATCAGAAGGCAGCCCAGTTTCACCACAAGGAAGCGGAGCGGATCAAGGCAAGCAGGAAGTAAGAGATGGGAGTGGAGAATGGGAGGGTGAAAATGGCATCAATTATCCACAGGGATGAGAATAACGAGTTAGAAGAGATGTTAGGGCGAATGGCACTTACATAAGAATTAGTAATTCTCCCGCAGAGACGCTGAGACGCAGAGGATATCATTGAAAAGTAAAAGTAAAATAAGTTCCTCCTTGTGCCTTTTTACTTTTTGCTTGCTTCCAGGCCGTTGACACATCGATATATCCCGACTTTCATCAGGACCTTGCCGGATTGGTTGTTCTCTGCGTCTCTGCGGGAGATCTTTTTTCCCTGTGTGCTTTGTGTCCTCTCTATATTATAAGCTTGGCTTATGTAAGTGCCATTCATGTTAGGGCTTGATCTCGACCAAGAAGCTATTGAAGACCTTATCAAGGCGCGCAAACTTTAAAGGCCCTTCGGAACACCATTTTGAAATTTTCTTGATTAAAGGTAGCGTTTTAAGATATCTTACTTTAGTGAAAACTTCTGACCAAATTTCCACAAATTATGTCGAAGGGAAATATAAGCCATGATAGAAGGAAGGCAAACGTCTTTTGCAGAATACAAGATAAACGGGCATAATTGGATAACGCTTGCCACAGGAGAATATTATCCGGATATCTTAAAAGATGCTTGCGAGCTCTACAAACCGGTGTTAGTGATGTTTGGGCAATTGCTCAAGACTTCCGAATCATCAATACGCTTATTTATGCAAATTTCAGAAGTTCCGAATGGATGGATGAGGGTGCAACTTGCTCGAGTTTTTCGAAAGTATGTTAGCCCCGAAACGCCAGTTGAGATGCTTAAAAGGAGTACAAAGGCGAAAGAAATTTGCGACCAATATGGAGCAAGTTTTAGGCCGATTCAGGAAGTCCAAGCTGCATATACAGGCCGCCCTATACCTGATGAGGCGTTGTGTGCAATTTTATGGGAATACAAGGATCGCGGGAAAAAAGGTTATGACTTAACTGAGCGATTTTTCTCTATATTCCGTTCCCAATTTCCCAATCTGCCTATTATAGGCCCACAGCGAGCTGGGAAGGATGTTCAGATAGGTTCCGTGTTTGCTGACTATCCTAACCCAAATCGTCCTGTAGACTTTGTGATCTATGATGATAATAAAGTTGATGTATTGGCTATAGGACTGGCTCGATACGATTCCGACCGAGGTGGTGCACAAGAGGACGATAGAACCGGTGGTTATCAAAATTGTGCTAACGAAATCCTTGGTTATGCACAAAAGTGTAAATTAAAAACCAAAGTCATTTTTCTCAATGATGGACCAGGTCTTTTACTTGGATCGATGTGGGATGATTATGCAAGCATAGAGAACAGTTGGCCAGGTAAGATTATTATTGTAACGCTTCGTCTAGTGCCAGAACGTATCTCTCTTGAATGGCTTCGGACTTAAAACAAGGAGGAGTAAAATTGGCTACGGGTATTCCTAAAACAAAATGGAATAACGATAAAGTACCACATTCTATTGACACCCTTCAGGATATTTTTGATATATCATTATCTTACAAAGGGAAACGCCTGGAGCGTGAAATTCTTGCCACTAGACCCGCTGAAACTAAAGTATTGTGGCAAGGTAAATATAAGAATGAAGATCAAAATGAGAACCGTCTTTACTATGGTGACAACTTGCATATCTTAGCTTCTCTTCTCAATGATCCCTTAGTACGTGGAAAGGTACGCCTTATTTATATTGATCCGCCTTTTGCAACTAAAAGTATTTTTCAGTCTCGCTCTCAAACCGATGCTTATTGTGACTTATTAGTTGGTTCCAACTATATTGAGTTCATGCGTGAAAGATTATTGTTACTTCGAGAGCTCTTAGCGCAAGATGGTTCAATTTATATACACCTTGACGATAATATGGCTTTCTATATTAAAATTATTATGGACGAAATTTTTGGCCGAGAAAACTTTCGAAATTGGATCACACGAAAGAAATGCAATCCCAAGAATTACACTCGAAAAGCTTATGGTAATATTTCAGACTATATTCTCTTTTATACTAAATCAGATAGTTACGTCTGGAATCGCTCTCTTGAAAAATGGACTTCAGATCGCGCTGCAAAGGAATATCAGTACATTGAAGAGAAAACCGGACGTAGATATAAGAAGGTTCCCATTCATGCCCCTGGCATACGAAATGGTGAAACAGGAAAGCCTTGGCGAGGAATGAGCCCTCCGCCTGGAAAGCATTGGCAATTTCTGCCCAAAACACTTGATGAGATGGATGCAAGAGGAGATATCTATTGGTCTCCAAATGGTAATCCACGGAGAAAGATATATTTAGATGAAAGTGACGGTATTCCTGTGCAGGATATTTGGCTAGAATTCTGCGACGCGCACAACCAGAACATAAAAATTACTGGCTATCCAACGGAAAAAAATCCAGATTTGCTTGCCCGTATTATTGAAGCCTCCTCAAACGCTGGTGATCTGATAATTGATTGTTTTTCTGGAGCTGGAACAACTTTGGCTGTAGCTTCTCAGCTAGGGCGCAGATGGATAGGAATTGATAATAGTGGTGAAGCTATCACAACTACTCTGAGGCGATTTGCTCAAGGGCTTGAACGCATGGGTGATTTCGTCACCAAAGGTAAATCTCCAAAAGAAAATAAACAGATCGGTAAACCTCTTCCAATGTTCGATTCAGCGGAATTGCCCATACAAGGTAAGGTAATCTCTAAACAGGATAATGTTATCAAAGATTTCTCTCTTTATGTGACGGAGTCGTATGCCGAGGAATTAGAAGACAGTATTATGAAATGGAGAGAGTGTATTTATTAGAAACCGTGCCTTAATTTTCCACACCGTACTTCTTCATCTTATAGCGCAGGACCCGTTCGCTGATACCCAGGTATTCGGCAGCCCTGGTCTGTACTCCATGATGGAGGTTCAGGGCCTTCTCGATCATTTTTTTCTCCAGCGAGGACACTGCCGTGTCGAGCGATTGAGCCGGACCGGGCACAAGATCCTCTTCAGACAGATGGGCGTGATGGGCATGGATATTCGGCGGAAGGTCAGCCAGGGTGATGTATTCATGCCGGGTCAGGACTATGGCCCGCTCCATGATGTTTTCCAGCTCTCTGACATTACCCGGATAGTGGTACTTGAGCAGCACGTCGAGAACCTCTTTGGTCACGCCCCTGACTTCCTTTTTGCATTTCTGAGTATACCGCTGCAGGAAAAACTCGATCATTCTGGGAATATCCTCCTTGCGCTCCCGCAAGGGGGGCAGGAAGATCGGCACCACATTCAGGCGGTAGTAGAGGTCTTCACGAAAGTTGCCCTCAGTGATATCCTTTTCCAGGTCCTTGTTCGTGGCTGCAATAACGCGCACATCGACATGAAGGCTGGTGTTTGCGCCGATCCGCTGGATTTCCTTTTCCTGAAGAACCCGCAGGAGCTTGGCTTGCAGGGGATGGGAGATGTCTCCGATTTCGTCCAGGAAAATGGTCCCGGAATTGGCTTCTTCGAAACGGCCGATCCGTCGCTGAATAGCGCCGGTAAACGATCCCTTCTCATGGCCGAACAGCTCGCTTTCCAGCAGGTTTTCCGGCAGGGCCGCACAATTGACTTTGATGAAAGACCGCTTTGCCCTGGGGCTGTTGAAGTGAATGGCATGGGCGATCAGTTCCTTGCCCGTTCCGCTCTCACCGCGGATCAGCACCGTCGTATCGGTCCTGGCCACCCGGCTGACCAGGCTCAGGATTTCCTCCATGGTATCGCTCCCGCTGATGATATTATCGAACGAGTATCGCTGAGAGAGCATTTCCCGCAATTCGCGGTTTTCCTCGACCAGATGCAGGTATTCCGTTCCCTTTTGGATGATGATCAAAAGCTCGTTCAGGTCAATGGGTTTGGCCAGGTAATCGTAAGCCCCGGACTTCATGGCAGCTACCGCCCGGTCAACCGTGCCATATGCGGTAAAAATAACGACCAGAATGGCAGGGTTGATCCTTTTAACCTCCTTCAGCAATTCCTGCCCGGTTACCTCCGGCATCTGATAATCAGTCAGGATCATATCGATCTGCTCTTCTCTGACCAGGCTCAATGCCTCTTTGGCATTGCCGCAGGCCAGGGCGTGATATCCCTTTTTCACCAGAAAACCTTTCAGCATCTCCCGCTGATTCTTCTCATCATCGACAATCAGAATGTTGATCATATCTGCTTCATCTCCACAACCGGCATCATTGGCTTGACAGGCAGCCAGATCCGAAACTCCGAGCCCTCTCCTACCGCGGACTCCACTTCGATTTTTCCGCCATGCTCCTCGACAATCTTTTGTGAAATGGGCAGGCCCAGTCCTACCCCACCTTCTTTACTGGTATAGTATATCTCGAAAATCCTGGCCGTGTCGGCGATACCTGTTCCGGTATCAGCCACGCAGATCAGAATCCGGTCCTGCACCTGACTGACCCTGACCGTGATCAGCCCTCCTCCGGGCATGGCCTGGACGGCATTGCGGATGATATTGATCAAAGCCTGCTTGATCTGGTTTGGATCACAACGGCACTGCAGGCACGGCCCCTGCTGGTATTCGGTCTGGATTTTCACCCGGTTCTTTTCCGCTTCAGCAGCGAAAATGAAGACAAGATCGTCGACCAGGTGCGGGATATTAACCTCCTGCAACTCAAGCTTCGGTTCCCTGGCAAAATTGAGAAAATTACCGATGATCTTATCGACCCGCGTGACCTCGTTTCTGATGATCTCGGTGAAGTTAATGAATTCCTGCCTGTTTTCCTCGTTTGCGGGCAGATACTCGTGCTGAAGCCGCTGAATGGCCATACTGATGGCATTCAACGGATTTCTGATCTCATGGGCTACGCCTGCCGCCAGCTTGCCGATAGAGGTCAGGCGTTCGGTTCGCTGCAAACTCTCGGCCAGGATTTTGTGCCGCCTGTACTGGACGCATTGATGGTAAAAGATGGTTATCAGACCACCGCTGCCCAGGGCAATGATCAGCAGGCCAAACCAGAGTGAATTTTTCTGGGATTGCTGAATATTTTTGGTAAATTTATCCAGAGAGAGGCCAACCCGGAATATCCCCGCCACCTTCCCCTGAAAAATGAATGGCCTGACAATCTCATAAGCTTCCGCCCCTGACTGAAGGCGGCGAAAGCCGGTCTGAATGCCGGTGGGACGCTGCGAGATTTGCAGTACCGGCAGGCGGACATGCCGCGGAGCAACCATGCAGCTTTGCTGGTCCTGGAAGGAAATATAGCTGATTCCGTCCTGTTCGGCAATATCACTGATTAGTTTTCCAAGTCCGATCTCCTTGCGAAACTGCTCCATATAGTGGGCATCCACATGGACAATGATGGCTCCCTGGTTGTTTTCCCTGGCTATTGCTACCCAGAAGAGATTCTCCATGATTGGATGATCCTGATGAACCCCCTCCAGGATGAATCTCTTCTCACCGCGCAGAATGGGATCGATCACCCTGAGAAAAATCGCCCGGTGCCGGTAATCAGGCAGCCAGTTCAGGATCGAGGGGAAAGGCGGAGCCAGGGAATCAAGCATCACCCTGCCGCACTGATCGACCACCTGGACGCGAAACAGATTATTCCTGGTTACCACCTCATTCAGGAGAATGCTGCTGCAGCCATTCACCTGAATCAGCATATCGATCAACCGCGCATTGTCCAGAAGGCGGTTAATCAGTATCTCCTGGGCCAGTTTATTGGAAATAATGGCGTTCTTTCCGCTGGCCTGAAGGCTTTCCACCAGGGCCTCTCCCTGCTCGTGCAAAGCCTTATAGAGAACCTGTTTCCCCTTTTGCATTTGCCAGAGGCTGTGGAAACCGACAACAATGATCAGCAAAAAAATGCTCGCAATTGCGTAGGTCCACGAAAGATTCGTCTCTCTTTCTTCTTTCATCGCTGCTTTCCTGAAAAACTGCTCAGTGATCAGTGGCGCACGGCATTCCGTTTTTTTGGCCTATTATAATGCTCAAACCTCTCATTCTCAAGATGGGAATGAAAATAAAAAGTCAACGGCTTTCATTCTTGCTTTTCTCTGTGCCTCTGTGTCTCTGTGGTTTCTTTGTCTTTGTTTTTATTATGGTCAAAAGCTATCGTTTGCAATTAAAAAATAAGGCGGGAAAGTTTCCCGCCTCCCGTATCAAAATCTCTTTTATGCCCTTCGAGGATATGTCCTGGTAAAATCACCGGGAATGGAAAGTCCGCTTACTTTCCTTTCTCCGGTTTATTTCACATTCCCACCACCTCCTTATTCCATGTTATTCTTGACCATTGGGATGGCAAACTCGACAATTTCAATGACTTTGTAAGGCCGATCACCTCCTTCATGTTCTTTGTTCTGTAGGAGTAGCAAGCGTCATGCCATCTCCCGATAAAAATCTGTTTTTCGTAATTATCAGAAAAATAAAGAGAATCATGGCATTTTCCTCCAAACTGAACCAGAAAGGCATGGGCCTTTCGACAATTTTGTTCAGGCTGCCCGGCTGGAAAATATTATAAAGTTAACTATTGGCCTGACTTTATACGTCTTTTTCCCTAAACGAGGCACCGAAGGAGCTCGACAAAAATGTCGCGAAAAGGTTGCATTCTGGTCAGTCAAATTTTTTGACAAATCACTGCTCCGTCCAGTATCTTAATACTAGGTGCAGTTGTTACTGCCTCTTTTTTATTTTTGCAGAGAATTACCCGCACCATGGCGGATATAAGGGAGGGAACTGGACATAGGAAGAGGTTCGAGGGAGCTGTATATGATTGTTAAAAAGGAAGAAAGAATTTTTGATGGCAAAGAGACTTCCCTGAAGTCCGAGGTATTCCGGAAATTTCTGGAAAAATGTGTCTGTAAAATCGATAATCTGGATAAAGACCTTTCCCTGACTCTTGACCAGATGGAGGTAGATGCCAGGGAAAGGACTATTAATTACTATTATCAGATTATTGGCAAATTTCTTTATTAAGTTGAAGTTTTGAGTATTACCATTACGTTATTACCATTGCGTTGCCGGCAATTATCGCGAATGAACCGAAGGCTTGAAACCTTCGTCGTCATCGCTGGGTCATTATTATCCGCAATGCGCAGCCCCTGCAATCATCCCAGCCGTAAACAACCCGCAAACCTGCGATAAAGTTACAGTGGCCAGTGTTTTCCTCGGTGTTCCGGCCCTACTGTGCAAAAAAGAAGGCGCTGATCATTTACAGGAACTTTCTCTAGTGAAAAACTTATAATTTCACCAATAGGGAGATATGCCTTCACGTGTATATGTATAGGTAGATTTGTCATCAATAGTACCATCGAATCCCCTGTCATATTCTTCGACCTTAGATGTTAAATTATCATTATCGTAGGTATAGACAAAGGTTGATCTATCATCAACAACACCATTAGCACCTCGATCATAGTCCCTAACCAGAGAAATTTTATATCCAGAATTGTTGTAAGTATATGTATACAGGTACTTATCATCAATTGTATTATTGGCACCTCGATCATACTCCTCAAGCTCAGTTATTAATTTATTTTCCTCATTATAACTAAAGGGAATGGCACTTACATAAGCTAAGCTTATAATATAGAGAGAACACAAAGCGCACAGGGGAAAACGATCTCCCGCAGAGACGCTGAGACGCAGAGAGCAACCAATCCGGCAAGGGCCTGATGAAAGTCGGGATATCCCGATGTGTCAACGGCATGGAAGCAAGCAAAAAGTAAAAAAGCACAAGGAGGAACTTATTTTACTTTTACTTTTCAATG
>JBFLZW010000064.1 GCA_040755755.1 bacterium
GCCTGGAAGCAAGCAAAAAGTAAAAAGGCACAAGGAGGAACTTGTTTTACTTTTACTTTTCAATGATATCCTCTGCGTCTCAGCGTCTCTGCGGGAGAATTACTAATTCTTATGTAAGTGCCATTCGTCTTAGCTTAACACCTATGCCCCAGAGGGGCGAGGGAGAAAAACGCGAACCTACCCTTCTGCGCCCCATCTCCGTCCCCCTCACGAAAGGACCCGCTTGATCAGCTTCGACAGCTCCATGGCGGTATAGGGTTTCTGGATAAAGCCTACGGCACCTCCCTTCAGGAATTCCGAGCTGATGCGGTTGGGCAGGTAGCCGGTCGAGATGACAACCCGGACATTCCGGTTGATTGATTTCAGCTCCCTGAAGGTTTCCAGCCCATCTTTTTTCGGCATGATCATATCCAGGATTACCAGGTCGATCGAATTATCATTCTTTTTATACACCTCAAGGGCTTCTTCTCCATCCGCGGCACACAGGACAGTATATCCGGAGCGCAGCAGGATATTGGAGGTCATCTTCCGGACCAGGTCCTCATCCTCGACAATCATCACCGTGCCCTGCCCCTCACTTACCTGGCATCCGTCCGCTTTGGCAGCAGAGCTTGAGATGGCGGGCAGATAGATATCAAAGCTCGTCCCTGCTCCAGGCTGACTCTCGACCAGAATGGTGCCCTGATGGGCTTTGACGATGCCAAAGGCTACCGAGAGGCCAAGACCTGTTCCTTTCCCGACATCTTTGGTTGTAAAGAAGGGGTCAAAGATATAGGGGAGCAGTTTTTCCTCTATGCCGTGGCCGGTATCGGAGATCCGGATATGAGTATATTTTCCTTCGCGAAGGCCGATATGCTTGAGGCAAAAATCCTCACTCAAGTCCAGGCTTTCCGTGATAATGGCCAATTTTCCGCCCTGTGGCATGGCATCTGTGGCATTATGACAGATATTCATCACTGCCTGCATGATCTGGCCTTTATCAATCCGGACTGGTAAGGAGCCTTCCTGCAGGCGAGTGACAACTTCGATCCGGTTTGAAAGGTGGTTGTTCCGCATCAGGCCGATAGCCTCTCTGATCACCTCATTGATATCGATTATCTGGGAATGGGATTCCTGCCGGTTGCCGAAAGCCATGAGCTGGGATACGAGATCAGCACCTACCGATGCTGATTTCTCGATAGTTTCCACGTGCTTGTAGTATTCCTCATCTCCGTTCAGGGAAGCCCTTAAGTAGGAGGCGGAGCCCAGGATCCCGGTCAGGACATCGTTGAACTTATGGGCAACCTCGTTTACCAGTTTCCCGATGCATTCCATGCGCTGAGCGTTAATAAGCTGATCTTCGAGCTTCTTCTTGTCAGTTATATCCCGGATCGAGGCCTGAATCAGTCCCTTGTGAGAACATGCGTTTTTAATATACAATTCCACAATCTTGGTTTGACCATCTTTGGTAACGATTTCCACCTGAATATCAGAACGGGGGATCATGTGTTCATTGATGATCATCCTGAAATAATGCCCGATGAACCTTTTTTCTTTAGCTGACAGAAGATCACTGTAATGAGTTTTTTCCAGCTCTTCGCTGGAATATCCGGTAATCAGCTCACAGGTTTTATTAGCGTCGTGAAGAAACCCGTCATGGTCTACAGTAAACAGCCCATCAGTGGCGTTCTGGTATAAATGGTAGTATTTTCCTTCCAAACCTTGATCTTTACCAGGGTCGTTCATTTTCCCCATATATTGAGATCACCCCCATTCTTTTGGAAAAATTTCAAAAGCCTCAGTGAAACCTCCTGGCATGAGGTGTCTTTCTGCGGCTTGGGTAATAAATAATGTGATTAACCGTGGCGACAGAGAAACTTCAGAATAATTATCGACTGACTATTGTGGGGAAGCAGGTGAATCCGGAATTTCCCCGCACCGAAGACCGCCAGGCTCCAGGCTCCTGTCGGGCTGGATGCGGATTTGCCGGCAGCGGCAATCCTGCTGCAACCGATTCAGGTTTTGCCGGTTATGGCCGATGAAAATGGATAACTCACGCTCCGGAACCATAATCACGAGCCGCCTGCCCTGGCCATCATGTCTGGCCAAAAGCTCCTGCATCCGGTCAAACGCTATGGAAGATGTTACCAGCTCTCCCAAGGCAGGATGAAAGGGACCGGCAACCACGATCCCGGCATTCAGCATGCCCGGAACTGATTGCAGGCCGATCCGGGCAACATCGATGCCGCTTCCGGTCAGCCGCAGGGACAGCTCCTTGCAGATTCCAACCGCCTCCTCCAGCGTTAGTGGTGTGTAACTCCCGCGCCGGTACATCCTCTCCAGCTCAGTATCCTTAATGACCAGGGTGGGATGAATCCGCACAAAGTGAGGAGATAACCGGATAACCCGTTCAACGGTATCGTACAGACTCTCACGGCTCTCTCCCGGCAATCCGACCATCAGATGAAGACCGATGGTGAACCGGTGCTGGTGGAGCAGACCTACTGCCCCGGCAACCTGATCCCCTGAATACGGCCGGCCAGCTTTTCGCAGCACATCTTCATCCATGGACTGAACGCCGATTTCAATGGTCCTGACCCCATGGTCTGCCAGAAACTGCAATCCGTCCCCGGAAATATAATCGGGCCGGGTGGAAATCCGGATGCCGTCAATATGCCCTTCGTGAACAGCACGGGCCGCAGGCAGCAGGAATTCCCGCTGAACATCGGCGGTCATGCCCGTAAAGTTGCTGCCGTAATAGGCAACTTCAATCCGGCCGGGGAATCCGCTCTGTTTCCTTTGCCGGGTTTGCCGAATTGTCTGCAAGCAGGTCTGAATGAGCGGATAAATCTCCTGCGGATCATGGATCAGAGAGCTTCCGACCACCTCCTTCTGATTACAAAAGATACATCGATTCGGACATCCCTGATTCGGCAAAAAAACCGGGATGATTTTCGCCCTGGAATATTTGGTTAACTCCTGTCCGGAGTTAGTAATCCTCATCTTTGTTCTGTATTCTCAGACTTTCGATCCTATTCGAGTTTCAATGAATATTTTTAACCACAAAACACACGAAACACAGGAAAAGTACAAAAAATACTTTCGTGTGTTTCGTGGTTAACATTCCTCTATTCGTACTTCAAAGTGCGGCTCATCAGCTCCGAAAAAGCATTCGCAGGGTTTCTTCCCTCGAAGAGGATGGCTGATACCTGCTCGGCAATAGGCATTTCCACCTGATATTTCCGGGCCAGACGTAAGGCCGCCCGGGTGGTCACTACCCCTTCGGCGACCATTTTCATGCCGCTCTGAATCCGGGATAATTCCTCTCCCCGGCCTATCCGCAGCCCCAGAGTCCTGTTCCGGCTCAAATCACCAGTGCAGGTCAGGACCAGGTCTCCCATTCCGGCAAGACCATAGAAGGTTTCCTGACGGGCACCCATAGCTACCCCCAGACGGGTTATTTCAACCAGCCCGCGGGTGATAAGGGCGGCACGGGCATTATGGCCAAACCCCAGACCGTCGGAAATCCCGGCGGCAATGGCAATCACGTTTTTCAGGGAACCGGCCAGCTCCACACCAATAAGGTCACTGTTCCGGTAAACCCGAAAATAGGGAGAGGAAAACATATGCTGAACATAAATGGCTTCCTGCTCGCTCTGGCAGGCTACGGCTACGGCTGTGGCCATCTTCCGGGAAACCTCCCTGGCGAAACTGGGGCCGGAAAGGCATGATATCCTGATCTCAAGCCGGGGAGGAATTAATTGCTGAATTACCTGGGAAATGCGCAGTAAAGAATCCTCTTCGAGTCCCTTGGTAGCCGAAACAAGATGCACTCCTTCAGAAAGATAACGCCGGTACTGGAGGGTGACCTGCCGGGCCACATGGGAGGGAACTACGGAAACAATGACTGACTTTCCTCTGACCGCCTCCTCAAGGGAATTTGTAGGACTTACGCCGGCAGGAATTTCAATTCCCGGCAGAAACAGAGTATTTTCTCTCTTTGTTTCGATCTCCTTAACCAGATCCGGCTCAAAGACCCACAGGGTAACTTCATACCCCTTGTCTGCCAGCAGAACAGCCAGGGTAGTTCCCCAGCTCCCGGCCCCGATAACCGCAACCTTCACACCCATAACCACTCACCTGACCCTGGGGGCATTGCCCTCGATTGTTACCCTTTTCAAATACTCGGTGATGGCCTGATCGTAGTGGGCCGTATGAGCGTAGACTTTCTTCATGAGAGAAAATCTGGTAGCGCAACTGACCGATCCCTGGTTTTCCTCCATTTCCCGGCAAATTGAAGGATAATCCGACGGATCCACGACTACGACCACATCCTGGAAATTCTTCGCCGCGGCCCGCAGCATGGTTGGACCGCCAATGTCAATGTTTTCAATGGCCTGATCAAATGTGCTTTTCGGATTGGCAACGGTTTTCTCAAACGGGTAGAGATTGACCACAACCATATCGATCGGCAGACAGCCCTGCTCGGCCAACTGCCGCATATGCTCAGGATTATCTCTTCTGGCCAGAAGCCCGGCATGGATTTTGGGATGCAGGGTCTTTACCCGGCCATCCAGCATCTCCGGCGATTGGGTATAGTCGGAAACCGGAACCATCGGTATTCCCTTCTCCTTCAACAACCTGGCCGTACCTCCGGTAGACAGTATCTGAATGTTCCACTCATGCAGTTTCCCGGCTAATTCCACAAGCCCGGTTTTGTCCGAAACACTGATCAATGCCCTTTGAATTTTTCCCATGAGCTCTCCATCCTTCCCCTGCCCTGGCCTTTCCTGCTGCCAGAGCATCAGGGAATCTCCTTTCCTTCGTTCCTAAAAATCCCCGCTATCTCCTGACGGGATCGATGTATCTGCCGTTCCCTCTCCTCCTTCCGCTTCATGTGCCGCCTCATCGATCATCTGCTCCAGCTCGTCACCGGCAAATTCCTCGCCCATTTCCTTCCCCATTTTTTTCATCCATCTGGCCATGCTGACCGGATCATTTTCATCCAGTCCTGCAAGTTTGGAGGGATCAGCCAATGACTCCAGTCTGGCCTCGTCGGATTTCAGCATCCGAACGCGAGAGATCAGTTTTTCAAGATCGTTACTGCCGCAGTGCCTGCACTGTGGAGATTGAGGACTGGTCAGGTTTAAAATGAGAAAAGTTGACCTTTTGCAGCATTGCCTGCATTCATATTCATAAATTGGCATAAGGCTATTTCTCCTTTTTTACCTTGGTAAAAGAAGTATCAGTTATCAGTTTCTTTACTGATCACTTGCTTTTTACTGACCACTGACCACTATCGACCACTATCCTGAATGCTCTTCTTCATTCTGGCAGTGGTTGATGCGGTAAAGTTCCTCCCTGGCCTGGACAATGCAATATTCGGGATTTGCCATACCCTTCAGGCATAACAATTTCCTTCTCTTTTGTCCTTCGGGCAAGGTCTCGGCCTCACTCACATCCACCAGGGAACCATGCGAGCAGTTCAGGCATTTTTCATATTGATCATCCATAATTCTGCCGGTCAAAAGTGCCTGCCTGGCCTCAGCCAGGGTCCAGGGGTGAGCTTTGGCCTTGCTCTCAATTTCAACCGCGTGGACCCGCTCCAGAATCAGCCTCCCCCGGTCCAGATGCAAGGTTGCCTTAAAGTCGAGCTGATCTCCCTCACCAAGCCGAAGGCGGCTCTGCTGAGAAGAGCTGAGGATGGCATAGATCGTATCCTCAAAAGGGGTAAGATCCACGAACCCTTCCTTGAACACCAGAATAAACCCCTGAAATAACAAGCGGGAATGACCGTTGTTACAGTTCATGATAACCCTGGGTTTGACTGTGGCGATTGTTCCGGCAAAGTCAACCTGTCGATCCTTCTTGCTCTGCAGCCACAGTTCGAATTCCTGAAAACCTTTCAGAAAAATTTGATGCTCCTGCGGGCTGAGGAGCAATTCAGGGCATTTGATGATTTTTTCATCATAATACTCAGGACAGGAGGAGCATTTCCTCCCCACATGCGTATACGACCTGGGACAGGAAAGCCCCCGGTTCAGCTTGCGGCATTTCCACTTAAAATAAATGCAGCCGTTCGGGTAGCATTTTTTTTCTTTCAGCACATGATAGGCGGAAATCACATTCCCAAACCCCTGATGAGATTCATGCCTGCACCGGAAGATATCAAGCCTCTTATACTGGTTCTTCATCGCGAATCTCCAAAAGCTGCTTATCAAAGAGAGTAGCACATTTGCCCTGAAAATACAATATAAAGTACAGGAGTCAGGAGTCAGAATACAGAATCCAGAATGGGTAAAGCATGTATTCTGACTCCTGACTCCTGGCTGCTCTTCACTGGCCACTTTCTTTCCCGCCCAGAACAGCCTTTCCAGCCGCCGAAAGGCGGTTGCTCCATATACTCCACTCTTCCTCGATCCGCCGCAGGATTGCGGCCCAGGCTTTGTGCTGCTCAGGTCCGGCCGTGGTCCGTGCCCTGTCCAGGAGGAGGTGCCGGTAAAGTGCAAGGGCTTTATCAGCGCTTTTGGCTGTTGAAAATTCCCGTGCAGTGCTTCGCGCCGCCTCGATCAGGGAGCGGCGTTTTTGGGGCTCAAGTGAGGTGATCGAAGAAATGGCCTGAATGAACAGCTCTATCTTCTCCTCCCCGATCAACCGGCCATTCTCACCATCCCGGACTACCTCATGCACACCCGGAGCATCGAGGGCCACAACCGGAACACCGGCAGCCATGGCCTCGAGCAGCACCATGCCCTGGGTTTCGCTCTTTGAGGTAAAAGCGAAAATGTCCATTGCCTGATAAGCATCAGCCAGCCTGCTGCCTACCAGGGCCCCGGTAACATGGAGGCGCTCGCGAACCTCCGCGTTGATGAATACTTCTTCTATCTTCGTCTGAGCAGGGCCTGAGCCGACAACCAGGGCATGACTCGTGGGTGACTGTCTGATGAATCCGGCAACGGCCTCAGCCCAGAATTCGAGATTTTTCTCCGCAGCAAGACGGCCCACATACCCGATGACCAGGGCGTCAGCCGGAATTCCCATATCAGCCCGGAACAGCGGGCCGTTTCCCTGTCCAAACCGTTCGATATCAACCCCGGTGGGAATGACGCTTATCGGGGTCTTCACTCCCCGCCCGGTGAGAATCGCAGCCACGCTCTCACTCGGAGCGATCACCTGGTCACAGAGGTTGGCATATCCGGTTGATAGCTCGATGACGAAATGCCGGAGTCTGGGCGAGTCTCCCGGCACGTAATGCGTGTACTGCTCATACATGGTATGATGGGTGAACACCAGGGGAATATTGAGGCTGGCCGCGGTGCGAAGGGCTGTATCTCCCAGCAGGTAGGGATGATGCGAATGGATGATATCTGCCTGGAACAGCTCCATTTTCTTCGACAGGACCAGGGGTATGGCCAGGCTGACCGAAAAATCGCTTCCATTGAAGTTCTGAATGGCCCGGACCCGGATGACATCTTTTTCGTCCTGGGGCGTATTCTCAAAGACCGGAGCCACAACCAGAACCCGATGTCCCAGCCTGCGGTACTCATCCGTAAAAGCCTTGACGGAATTGGCCACCCCGCCCACATGAGGAATAAAGGTATTGGTGAACATGGCAATATTCATGGCCGCAGGATTTCCACCTTTGTCTCTGAGGAAGCATCTGTCTGCCGGGGCTGAAGGCCCGGTATCCTCACTTCCATCATCGGTGCCTGTCCCCGCCAGGAAGCCTGCCAGGCGACAGTAACCTTGTGGGGCTCTGGCTCAATCTTCAGGCTTATCTCACCGCAGGGGGTAAGCGCAGGACCAAACCCGATCGGTTGTGGCTGATCGAGCCACTCAGGCAGTATTCCCGAAGCAAGAATCAGACGGTTTCCTTCTTCACGGACGAACATGGCGCGCATCATCATGATCCACTCTGCCGCAGCCCAGACGTGCTGACCATCTCCCATGCAGCCGCCGCGGGTCTGCGGATGAATGGCCTCTGGCCACTGGCCGGTTGGCGAGGCCAGATCGGCTATGGTTTTAACCAGATTACCAAAGCGGATGTCCCCGGCCCGCAGAAGAACCTGGGCCAGATGCAGGGTCAGGTAAGCGTTGATGCCGGAATGAATCATTTCCTGAAAGAAGGCCCCATTAACGAAGCAGTTCTCGATCAGGTAATTCACCGTCTCCAGCACCCGCCGATCATCCGGAGCCCACAGCCGCAGGGGATAGCTGGCTACGATGCTGCCGATGGCACCCGCATCCATCCGCCGGTGAGGTGAAGCCGGAATCCCCGGGTGCCTGCGAATGCTGAAAGACCGCTCCAGACTCCGCTCGATGGCCTGCATAAGCCCCTCTGCCTCCTGATTAAAATTGCGGGCTGCTTTCGGGTGGCCGAGGGCTTCGATCATGGATGCCGCTGCCCGCAGGCCAGCCACACCCCAAAAGTCATCCCAGTAATAATTGTCATTCAGACCAAGATGCTCTGCACTGAAGCCGGCAGGCAGAAGCCCGGCCTGAAGGCTTGTGTTATCATCGGATAAACGCTTCTCCTGTATCCACTTCCCACCCTTCATGATGCTCCAGGACCAGTCTGCCTGCGGCAGGGTACCGGTCAGCTCGCAGAGCCTGTGCATGATCCAGAGGGCCTCTCCGTTGGAATCCCATTCCCCGGCCTGAGAGCGGAAAAAACCCGCCCCCGTCTGCCGTGCGGGAAAGCGGCTCACAGCCCGCACGACCCGCTCCTTCATGCCGACACACAGCATGGCCTGCAAAATAAAGGCCGCATCCCTGAACCAGAATCGCTTGTAGGTGTATGGCCCCGGATAAACCTCACCGGGAGAGTGCAGGATAAGGGTGCGCAGGGCAGCCTCGAAGAGGAATTGAAAACGCTGATCAGGCAGATTCAGACGGCAGAGGCCGTTCAGGGAATCCGACCAGCCTGTGCGGGGAGCGTCGGATGAAAACAGCGGGCTGCTTTCCTTATCTTCAGACAGCGCAATATCCACACTGACCGTGCGCTGCTGATCAGGCTCGAGCCGAAAGAGAGCGGCGGCAGTGGCCAGGCCCACCTCGCATTCGATAGACTCCGATTCCTGAGAATCGGGGAGACTCAAAAAAACATCGCCGTCCCGGTACCGGGAGACAGCATGCCGCTCAACCTGAGTATTGAAGGCAAGACAGCGCTTCTTATTGATGATCCAGCCTTTCCGGTCACTGGTCAGGGCCAGGTGATGAATAATGCTGATGCCTTCGGGGTTGTATGGCCGAAGAGCGATCACCAGCCACCCCCCCTGCCCTCCCGACTGGCCAGCCAGGGCCTGAAAACTGATCCTGCATACCGGTGGAAGCCCCTGACGAGCCCCCTCGTCAGTGACCCTGGCCTCGATCTGCAGCAATGCGGCCTCGTGAGTTATCCTGGTCATGATCGAGAGATCATCGCGGTTAAGAACCAGTTGCTGAGAAGCGGATGCCGCTTTTGACGGAATCAGCGGATCACTGTTCTCCGTCAATATCCATCCGTCGATCGACCAGCCATTAAAAAAGGGAGTGACCAGCCCCCTTGGATCGACAATCGGAAGTGCCCGGCAGTCGGGAACGCCAATAGCAGTCCAGTTCCGGTGAGTCAGGTTGACATGGGTCAAAGAGAATGCACGGGGAATGAAGGACCGATCCAGCGGGTCAAACTGGCGAAGGACCCAGAAAGGCCATACCCAATCGAGATTATGCTGAATAGCCCTGGTATTCATAAGACCCCGGGCATGGAACACCATCCCCGCCCGCAGCAGCTCGATCGGCTCAGCCACCTCCGATGGCTGGGCGAAACGGCGCAGATGAGAAAAAAGAGCCACAGGGTCAATAAACCCATGAGAGCGGGCAGCACGGCGAACGATATATTTCCATGGCAGCCAGGAAAGCCGCAATGTTTCTTCCCCCCTTCTTGATTGATTATAGTTTTACTCTTGAGTGGAGGTATTCAGGAATTTATTATCGAAGGTCCAGCCTTTGGGCCGGAGAGGACAGTACAGGTTCTGATGTGGCTCCCGGAAAAAAGCCGTATCATCAAAACTCTGGCTGGCATAGTACAGGAGACTACCTACCAGGAATGATCCGATACTGAGGAGACACAGCTCACGCCGTTGGTGAAGATCGGTGTTATCGTGCTCATCCTCCTCATCACCGGTGCGCTCAAGATACCATAGACCGGCTGTACCAGCCACCAGGAACGGTACAGCCAGCATACGGCAGGTTGCCGAGGCGGTTTTTCCCAGCCCTGAGCCTGGCTGCTCGCTGCCTTCAGCTTCGATTTCCCGGTGAATCCCATCCTGCTCTGCAACGGGCAGGGGGGATGAGAGGGAAAATACCTGCCGTCCGGCAGCACAGCCTGACGAGGATATGGCAATCAGACAGGTCAGGAAGACAATCAGGCTTCCCGGAGCGGAAATCTCGATTTGGCTTTTCTCCTTGGAGATGGTGGTAAAATGATAATACCAGTCCACACCTCTACATCCTGCCTGGTGATCAGTTTCATATCACAGGCAATGTGCACGGCTGCTTCCAAACCGGCCTCTTCGCCGTAGAGGTCTTCCATGAATTTGGCAATCTTATAATCCCGCCTGCCCTTCTTGGGGCTCCAGCCCATTCCGTGCGTGTAGCCGTCCATGAACCGATGGAGCTCCGGATGAGGCTTTATGCCCAGGAAAAGCTGGGTAACCCGGCAATGATCACGGTTATTCATCCACTACTCTTTTACTGCTTCCTACCCGATCTTCTTTTCCGGAAGCGGAGCGTTGAGGCCGTATATTTCACCCAGCAGGTCCTTGGCATGATCATCCAGGTCCGAATCATAGAGTTTCAGGACCTTCATATAAGCCTCACCCCAGGTTTTCCACATCTGCTGAGCATCCGGGGCAGCGATCCCGACACTCTGGCCTCGGGCGCTACTTAACTCCTGCAGCGCGACCACGTCCTTTTCGTCCAGAAGTGTCGTCGGTTTTAACTTGATCACCCTCTCCAGTTGCAGATCCCAGAATATCCTCAGTGCCTGCACCTTTTCCAGCAGGTTCCTGATCTCCATGAACAATCCCTCCCTTAATTAGGTGTACTTCCTCAGTAACCACTTGTTTCCATTCTCTGGCGCTTTCAGCCAGATCCTGCCGCCAGAGTCTGACTTCCTCTTTAATCAGGCGGTCATACTCCCTGAGCGTTTCCGATTTCCAGGTATTTTTTTCCCGAAGCATCTCATTCCGCCAGGAAAGCGTTTCTCTCCGTAATTCGCCTTGCCATTTTCGGACTTCAGAACTCAAGGTTTCAATTTCACCTGAAGCCTGTCTGCGCCACTCTCCTGCTTCAGCCATAATTCATCAGGCTCCTTTTCAAGGTAGTAAAATTGTATCAAAGATAATGCCTACGTCACAACCATAATATGACATACCGACCGTCAAGTCAAGATAAACTGCGCGAATTTCTTAACCAATTTTTCAGCACAAGAGTATGATTATAGCGGTTTTCATGTGGCTAAACTACAAAACCGACATCAGAGGATTTTACTCCCTCCTTTTCTCCGGGCTTACTTTTGGATTTGCCTGGGTCCCTCTGTGCCTCTGTGTCTCTGTGGTGTCCTTTGCCTTTGCCTTTTTGTAGGAGATGCAATCGAGAACCGCTCTAGGGTATGGCCAGGGGAATAAAGAGAGGCTGGCCGAGTTTGTCCTTCCCGAACTCTCGGATAATTTTTTGTCCCTCCTGAGAGGTCACCCAGCCGATATAGGCCATAGCCAGAATGTAATTCGCCTTGGGATGTCTGGCCGGATTCACTGCCATAATGCCATACGGGTTGAACAGGGCCGGGTCCCCTTCACTGAGGATTTCAAGGTTGATTTTGCTCTTGTAAGCCAGATAGGTGCCGCGGTCCGACAAGGTGTAGCCATTCTTCTCATGCGCCATCTGGAGGACCGCACCCATGCCCTGGCCAGCCTCGGCATACCACTGTCCTTTAGGCTCAAGACCTGCCTTGGCCCAGATTTCCTTCTCCTTTTTGTGGGTTCCCGAATCATCACCCCGCGAAACGAAAAAAGCCTGTGCCCTGGCGATCCTGGCCAGGGCCAGGGCCGCATCCTTGCTGCCTTTGATTCCCGCAGGATCATTCTTGGGGCCGACAATAATGAAATCATTGTACATTACATCACGGCGATTAACACCAAACCCGGCCGCAATAAACTTATCCTCGGCCTGCCGGGCATGCACAAAAACAACATCGCAGTCACCCATCTCGCCTGTTTTCAGGGCCTTTCCCGTCCCCTCGGCGATAACATCCACCCGGCAGTTAAACATTTTTTCAAAAGGGGGATTAAGAGCTGCAAACAGGCCGGTATTATCCGTGCTGGTGGTGCTGGAAACCCGCAGCCGCTGCTCCTGAGCACGAGCCAGGGAGAAAACACTCAAAGCAAGAATCAGGGCCAGGGTCAAAGAAACAAGTTTTTTCATACCTTTCATTGTGACGACTCCTTTTGTTTGTATGGGTGGATTATGGAAACCCGGAAAATCAGTGAATCATGGTAAAGTATAGTATCCGCATTTTTTTCTGACGTCAAGAAATAATTAACCCATAATAACACAATATAACTACTCCGGGCAAAAGGATAGACTGGGACGGATTGAGCACTACAAGGGAGGAAACGATACCGGAAGGTCAGGATACTAATCCTTAACAAATAATATTTCCTATGTCGTGTAAGTCGTAACCGGAAAATCGCCTGCTGTAATCAATGAGCTCTTTTGAGCGTAAAAAGGCGATAAATGCCTGTATCTTATCCTCGAAAAAAAGTTTTTTACTGATAATCAGGTCAAACCGCTCTTTTCGTAACGGGATAAAATCCAGGCCCAGCATCTGGGCAACGGGCTGAATGGCCAATCCCGCATCCGCCCTCCCCGCTAGAACCTCAAACCCGACATCAAGATGGGTCAGGCAAATACGGTCATATCCTCTGACAGTCTGTGATTCGATGCCGTTCTTTTCAAGCTCATGTTCCAGCAGGAACCTGGTCCCCGTGCCAATCTGACGATTGACGATGGAGACATCCGGTCTTGCCATGTCCTTTATACCACGGATGTTTTTCGGATTGCCGGAAGCCAGAATCAACCCTTGAGTCCTGTAGGCAAAATTAACCATGGTGAATTCGTCTCCAAGGATATCTTTGAGGCAGGACAGGTTATACTCTTCGCCCTCCTTGCTGAGCATATGGGATGCAGCGATATGGCACCAGCCCCTTTTGAGCGCATTGATCCCTCCCATGCTTCCAATGCTGCTGTAGAAGGGAAGGATACTCTGGTACTGTTCCTGGAAGAAGGATAAAATATGGGCCAGAAGAAGGTCGTTACTTCCTGCGATAATCAGGGACTCGCTGAATATTTCCAGTTTATCCTTCATCCAGGGATAATTCTGTATGTTGTTATCGATCCAGATATCAACCAGGTTTTTGGGGAAAAGCCATTTTCCGGTTACTTTGGTGGCTGGCAAGCCCTTTTCCAGGATAAGGCTGTAAATCTTTTTTTCGTTGATGTCAAGGTACTCTGCCAGTTCGCGGGTATTGAACAATTCTTTACTCATGCTGATTGCCTCCACAGGTCATATTTTGTATTTTACCTGACAAATGGCTATCTGTCTACTGGCAGGGAAGGTATTTTCATCATCAGCCATGAACCCGGTATGGAGGCACTTCAACCAGACGCTGATTGCCCGGGCTATGAAGAAGTACACAAAAAGCTTAAAGGCCACAAGACGCGAGCGGGGCATTTCATGGAAGACATTGCGAGAAGGCAGTCACATCTGTTTGTTCACTGGCAGCCTGGAATGGCAGGCATGTTCGCTTGACGGGAGCGGTGTGAGTCGAGAGGCTCACGCCCCCTTCTGCGAGGGGCCGGGGGTGAAATTCCCCCCGTTTACTCACCGCCTTGCAATTAATTATACTTAATTTTTCAGCAAAAAGTCAAAAGTTATCGATTATCTCCAGATATCCATTACCGTAAATTACTTTGAAGTATCGGCTTTTATTTGACTTTTCCTAAAACCTGTGCTAAAACAATACGGCATTAGGTAGATAGAAAGACAGGCTCTTTGTGAGTAATTCAGTGAATAAAACCAAAAAGATAAGAGAATAACGAAAACCCTGATGATCGACCTTCATACCCATTCTTTCTTCAGTGACGGTGTTCTTCTTCCGGCAGAATTAATCAGACGTGCCAAGGTGAAGGGCTGCCAGGCCGTAGGTATCACCGATCATGTTGATCAATCCAATTTTGATTCCGTGATACCGAGAATCATTACCGCCTGCGCCCGCTACTCTGATTCTCATGGTATTATTGCTATTCCGGGAGTTGAAATTACCCATGTCCCTCCTCAGAATATCTTTGATCTGGTGAAAGAGGCCAGGGACCTGGGCGCTGTGCTGGTGGTCGTGCATGGAGAGACACTCGTGGAGCCGGTGGTACCTGGCACGAATTTTGCTGCGTTACAGGCAGACATTGATATCCTGGCGCACCCCGGTCTGATTTCAGAGGAGGAGGTGGCTCTGGCCAGAGACAGATCGATCTGCCTGGAGATTACTTCCAGAAAAGGGCACTCGCTGACCAACGGACATGTTGCCCAAATCAGCCGGAAGCTGGGTGCACGACTGGTTATCGATACCGATGCTCATGAGCCTTCGGATCTGATCGATCAGGAAATGGCCAGGAAAATCGGGTTAGGGGCCGGGATGACCAGGGAAGAGATCGAGACAGCTTTTGATAACTCAAAGCGGATCGTAGACCGCTGCCTGGTGAAATAAGCCATCAACCGTGATTGTAATCTTAGGCATTCAGGCATTCAGAGGGAGAGCAATAACAATGCAGATTAAAAAGAAAATGACCCGGAAGCAGTTTTTGGCTCAAGATGATGAAGTTATGTCATTTATGAAAAAGGCGGTAATCTGGCTGAAGAAAAATGCCAACCTCATTATTTTTGGAGTTATCGGCATCGGGGTTGTGGCTGCCGCCATCTGGGGTATTCGTTACAAGAAAGAATCTGATCTGCGAAACTCGGCAAAGCTCCTGTCGGAAGCACGGGCGAGTTATTACGCGAAGGTCGAGGGAGAGCCAGGTGTCGATGATCTTCAGAGCGAAAAGAGCTTTAAAAATATCAAAGAAAAATATACGGCAGCCGTGAAGACCCTGGATCAGCTTCTGCAGTTGTATCCTTCCTCGGCTCATGCAGAGGACGCCCTTTTTCTCAAAGCCGATGCCTACTATCATATGGGCGAATATGACAAAGCCATTCTCACCTATCAGCAATATCTTGAAAAATACAAGACAAGGGGAGCATACAGCGTCGAAGCACTTTCCTCTACCGGCTACAGCTATGAGGCTAAGGGAGATTACCAGGAGGCAGCCAGGGTTTTTCAAAAAATTACGGACGATTACCAGAGCTATCTGCTGCGCGACTCTATTTTCATGGAATTGGGCAGATGCTACGAACAGATGAAAGACTGGGGAAAAGCAAAAGAGGTTTACCAGAAGGTAGTCGCGAATTTTTCCGATTCTCCGCTGCTCAAGGATGCACAGGAAAAACTGAACAAGATAAATTCGGCCTCTGCCCAGGCAATGACTTCCGCCGTACCGGAACCGGCAAAGACCGGCGAGGCTTCCGGGACCGGACAGCCTCCCGAACCCGGCCAGGTATCCGGTGAAGCTGCTCAGACTCCCGCTCAGGCCGGGACAGCGCCTGATGCTGCCAGCAAAGCCCCTGAGACCGTTCAACCAGAATCCGGCAAAGCCCCTGATGCCAGCCAGTCGCCGGAGACTGCTGGCAAAATCCCCGATACCGGCAGCAGTGTTTCCGGGCAGGGCAGCGCTTCTGAAAAGAAGTAGGTTACAGGAAATGCAGTGGCTTCAATCGATAAAGACAAATATTCCCTGGGGAAAGAGGGAGAATGTAATCGTCAGGTGTGTTCTTTTCAGCCTCCCCCTGATTCTTGTCGTTCAGTTCTATCTGGTGCCGACTTTTACCAAAATCAGGAGCATTGCTCAATCCATTCCCAAAAGGCAAGAGGACCTGAAGGAACTGCGCAGACTGCGGAATGAGATGGTTGACCTGCGGGAGGGAACAGCCTGGGTAAATCAGGCGATTCAACGGCGGGGCATGGGTTTTGAGCTTCTTACCTTTCTTGAGGAACTGGCCAGAAAGTGCAAGATCGAGAGTAAGATTATCTCGATGCGACCAGTGTCTTACCCTTCTCAGCCTCCAAACGAAAAAATTATCGAGATAACCATTGATGGGCTGGTAACCGAAGAGTTGACAAAATACCTTTATGAAATCGAAAATTCGGCCAAGCTCCTCACCATAAAGAAAACGACTATTCGATCAAATTTTGGCCCTGAAAAGTCTCTCGATGTCTCTCTTCAGGTCTCAACACTGATCGATCAGATTTAATCCGATATTTTTTCCGGTCTGAAAAGGAGAAACAAACAATGCTTGATATCAAGGCTATTCTGGAGTACCTGCCCCACCGATACCCCTTCCTCCTGATTGACAGGGTGATCGAATTTGAAGAAAACAAGCGGATTGTAGCCATCAAAAATGTCACCATTAATGAGCCCTTCTTCTGCGGCCATTTTCCCGGCAATCCGGTCATGCCCGGTGTGTTGATCATGGAGGCACTGGCTCAGGCGGGCGGGGTCCTGTGTCTGGCCTCGGCGGGCGTTAAGAATCATGGTCTTGTTTACCTCATGGGGCTTGATAAGGTAAAATTCCGTGCACCGGTCACTCCCGGAGATCAGCTTAAACTGGAGGTTTGTGCCCTCAAAACCCACCAGAGAGGATGGAAGATGAGTGCACAGGCTTTTGTGGGATCAACCCTGGTAGCTGAAGGCATGATTCTGGCCAGGGGCGGCGGGGCTCAAGCGGAAGCCGGCGGGACTGAAGCCGAATCCAATAGTATTGAATCCGCTTCGTGCACTATTGAACAGTGAGGAAAATCCAGGCATGAATATCCACAAGACTGCAATTGTGCACCCTAATGCGCAAATTGAAGAAAACGTAACCATCGGCCCTTATTGCATCGTCGGCGAACATGTCATCATTCACAGCGGGACCGTTCTGGAAGCCCAGGTTTTTCTGGATGGATGGACCGAAATCGGAAAGAACTGCCATGTTTTTCCCTTTGCCGCTTTGGGTACTCCACCCCAGGATCTGAAATTTCAGGGAGAGAAGAGTGAATTGAAAATAGGGCAGGGGACCGTGATCCGCGAAGCCGTGACCGCTCATCGCGGCACCAGCGGAGGGGGAGGAGTCACCTCAATCGGTGAAAATTGCCTGATAATGGCCTATGCTCATGTGGCTCATGACTGCCATGTAGGCAGCCATGTTATCCTGGCCAATGGCATTGCCATGGCCGGTCATGTTACGATTGAAGACTACGCATCGATAGGCGGATTGACCGCCATTCATCAGTTTACCAGGGTCGGCAGCCATGCCTATGTCGGGGGCGCTTCGGCGGTATCAAAGGATGTTCCCCCCTACGGAATGGCCGCAGGCAACCGGACCAGACTGTACGGGGTGAATTCCATCGGCTTGCAGCGAAAAGGCTTTTCTTCGGAAGCGATCGAGAACATCAAGAAAGCTTATCGTCTGCTCCTATCGTCGCATCTGAATGTTTCTCAGGCAATTGCTCAGATCGAGGCAGAGATTGACACTCCTGAAGTCCGGTATCTCGTAGATTTTGTAAAAAATTCCGATCGAGGAATTTGTAAGTAGTAAAGGCAGGAGTCAGAATTCAGGAGTCAGGAGTCAGGAGATGGAAGGTCTGGGACTTATTGCCGGGAGCGGCCAATTCCCCATCGTCGTAGCCAATGAGGCCAAAAAGCAGGGCCTGCGGGTCGTTGCTGTCGGCATCAATAGAATCACCTCGCCGAATCTGCTCTTTTCCGTGGATAAGCTCTCCTGGATCGAGCTGGGAAATCTCAGCAAACTCATCAAAGAATTCAAAGCCGAGGGCATTACCAAGGCGATCATGGCCGGTCAGATCCGGCACGTGAACCTTTTCCGGGAGATCAGGATCGACTGGCGGACCCTGCTCTTATTGAAAAGGCTGATAAATAAAAAAGCTGATACCATCCTGGGAGCTGTGGCCGATGAATTGGAGCGGGAGGGAATTCATATTCTGGATTCGACACAATATCTCGCCCCTCTCCTTCCCCAGCCTGGAGTTATTACCAAAAGAAAGCCTTCGAAGAAAGAAATGAAGGACATAGAGTTTGGATTTGAAATCGCCAAGAGAATCGCCGGGGCTGATATCGGACAGACCGTGGTGGTTAAGGACATGACCGTCGTGGCTGTAGAGGCAATGGAAGGAACCGATGAAACCATCCGAAGGGGCGGTGTTATCGGCGGGAAAAAAACCGTTGTCGTCAAGGTAAGTAAACCCAATCAGGACATGCGCTTTGATGTCCCGGTCATCGGCCTGGGAACAATGAAGTCTTTGAAGGAAGCACAAGCTGCGGTGCTGGCCATTGAATCAGGTAAAACCCTCTTTTTCGACCGTGAAGAGGTCATTGCCGAGGCAGATGCAGAGAATATTTCCCTGGTCTCGATTTCGGCCAGCCGGACAGGGAGATAAAGGTTTTGCGGGTTTTCAGGGTTGCAGGGGAAAATCAATGGATAAACTCAAAGTCGGAGTAATCGGGGTAGGGCACCTGGGAAAGCATCATGTCAGAATCTTTTCCGAACTGGAGGAGTGTGAGCTCTTCGGAGTTGCCGATACTGACAGGGAGCGGGCACAGGAGATCGCCGGGCAATACCATGCCATTGCCCTGACCGATTACCGGGATATGATTGGCAAAGTCGGGGCAGTAAGCATTGCCGTCCCTACGGTATCGCATCACCGGATTGCCAGGGATTTTCTGGCTCAGGGAATCGACGTTCTGGTTGAAAAGCCGATGACCGAAACCCTTCAACAGGCACAGGAATTGATCGATCTGGCAAACCAGCGGAAGGCTATCCTCCAGGTAGGCCATCTGGAAAGGTTTAACGGGGCCGTACTGGCCCTCGAAAAGCACATTCATGATCCCCGCTTCATCGAATCCCACCGGATCGCTCCCTTTGTCGAGCGTGGGGTAGATGTTGATGTGGTCCTCGATCTCATGATCCACGACATCGATATTATCCTGAGCCTTGTCAAATCCAGGGCCAGGAGGATAGAGGCAGTCGGCGTTCCGGTCATCTCCTCAAAAATCGATATCGCCAGTGCCCGCCTGGAATTCGAAAATGGCTGCCTGGCCAACGTAACCGCCAGCAGGGTATCCCTCAAGAAGGAAAGGAAGATCCGCCTCTTCCAAAAGGATGCTTATTTTTCCCTGGATTATGCCGATTCGCAGTTATATTCCTGTACGGTCAGGAGGGAGGAAGAAAACAGCGGCCAATATCCATTCCATATTGTGAGGAACGACATACCGGTGCAGGAGGTCGAGCCCCTCAGAGCGGAGCTTCAAGCCTTTGTCCACTCCTGCCGCACCCGGAAAAAACCGGTTGTTTCCGGTGAGGAAGGTTATGAGGCTTTATGCGTTGCCTTTCAGATACTGGAAAAGATCCCGGCTGTGGTCTGACAGGGCTGAGCGCCCAGGGAATCACTGTTTGTGGAGCGGTATTTGGTGGGGCAAAAAAGCAGCCCCACCCTCCATTATGGTCGCTGCCTTTCTGCTCCCTTTTCTGGCAAGTCCGCTGGTCTGGGCAGGGCTGGTGATGAGAAAAATATAAAGTTTGGCAAGAACTGTGATGCTCTGGTAAGGTTATTATTTGTTGGCCGGAAGTCTCTCTTCTAACCAGAGATTTACTAACGTTTCCAGGGAAACTCCCTTTTGCTGTGCAACCTTTTTGATTTTTTCGGAGAGAGAAGGCTCCGGTAAAACTGCCTGAGGCAGCTCACTGCCCACTTCAATTTCCTCATTTACCGGACGCAAGTACTTTTCGGAATCACCAGCGTCATGGGTGTCCCAAAAATCTGAAGCTTCTTCAAGGCTGGCAAAGTGATTGGGAACAGAATCGTTTTTTTTATTTTCTTTCATAGTGCATTTTTATTTTCTTTTCGGAAACGTGGTGTTTCCACTGGCCTGGAAGTAAAAAGGTAAAAGGAAAAAGAAAAGGAATCGCTCTCATTTATCAGTCGCCATACTTTCTGGCACCAGGAAAACAGGGAAAAGACGTAAGACACTTGAGGTATCTGGTGGGGCTAC
>JBFLZW010000065.1 GCA_040755755.1 bacterium
GACTTTCATCAGGCCCTTGCCGGATTGGTTGCTCTCTGCGCCTCTGCGTCTCTGCGGGAGATCGTTTTCCCCTGTGCGCTTTGTGTTCTCTCTATATTATAAGCTTAGCTTATGTAAGTGCCATTCGGCTTAAGATAGATGAGAAGAATGATGCCCTGTACTTTCGGCTGGATGAGTCTATTATTGTTGATTCTGAAGAGATTAAACCAGGTGTGATTCTCGACTACGATGCCAATGAAAATGGAGTGGGAATCGAGATTCTGGGCTTAAGCAAGCGGGTCTCGCCGCACACACTCAAAAGTTTGCAATTCGAGACGGTGTAAACCTCCACTCGTATTCGGGAATCAGGAGAAAAGAAAGCCTTTATTCTGACTCCTGGCTCCTGGCTCCTGACTTCTGAATTCTCAGGAGAGGTGCCTGCCATACGGTGCAGTTGAATAACCTCCGCGGATTCCTTGACAATTTCCTGAATCCTTTTTATTATTTAGCTTGAGTGCATATGGATAGCTTGCGGTGATTGGTTAATTGAAGGAAATTGCCGATAAGCTTCACAAAGTAATAAGAAGGATAAAGGGATGGCAAAAAATAGCAAGATTTCGCAATTGATACTGACTCTGTTCTTTCTCTCCGGATTTTGTGGCCTGCTGTATGAGATTACCTGGTCCCGGTTGATCGGCCTCACCCTGGGCAATTCCACGGAAGCAATCACGGCAACCGTGGCCGCTTTTATGGCTGGCATGGCCATTGGCGGATATGCCGGCGGGAAGGTGGCTGACCGCCGGATCAATTCTCTCTGGCTCTACGGGATACTGGAGGGGCTGGCGGGGTTGTATGCCCTGGCGCTTCCCTTTCTGCTTCGGTTGGCCAGGCCGCTGCTGTCATCATTATATCAGAATGCCCAGGCTGGCCAGAGCACCATGATTCTGGCCAGGTTCGCTGTCTGCTGCGCTGTCCTGCTTGTCCCGGCTGCGCTCTTTGGGGCCATGCTTCCGCTGCTCAGCAGGTTTTTGATCCGCCAGCCCGATCAATTCGGCAACCTGATAGGAAAGCTTTACGGGCTGAATCTCTTCGGTGCCGCGCTGGGAGCCCTGGTCAGCGGCCTTTGGCTGATTCCGCATCTGGGGGTCAGCAAGACGATTTACCTGGCTGCCCTGATTGAATTTCTCATCTGCGGATGGGTGCTGATCCTGAGCGGCAAAGAAGGCCATGATGCCGTGACATCGGCATCCGCACCCGCACAGACTGATGGCATCGATCTCCCCTTCCGGGATTCCTCTCCGCTGTCCTCCCCGCTGATTCTCCTGGCTATGGCCCTTTCCGGTGCCTCGGCCCTGGTCTATGAGATTACCTGGACGCGGGCTATCATTATGATTATCGGCTCTACAGTTTATGCTTTCAGCCTGATGCTGACCGCGGTCATTGCCGGGCTGGCTCTGGGGAGCATGTGTGCGGCCAGGCTCATTGACCGGAGAAAGGATCTTGTCCTGATTTTTGGCCTGCTTGAAATCGGAGTCGGCGGGGCAACGTTCGGCCTGGCACCCTTCTTCGAAAAGCTGACCCTGGTTGTGATCCCGATGTTCAACCTTTTCGGCAACAACTTTGCCGCCCTGCAGGCCATAGAATTGAGCGGTCTGTTTTTCCTGATGCTTCTTCCATCCCTGCTGCTGGGGATGATTTTTCCCCTGATGTCCACAATGTATGTAAGGGGCACGGACCGTCCGGGGGGCGGTGTCGGTGCCACATTGATGGCCAATAGCCTGGGGGCCGTTGCAGGAACCGTGGCCTCCGGCCTGTTCCTGATTCCGGCCATTGGCATTCAGAAAACCATGCTGGCGGCCAGCATGGTCAACGTTTTCCTCGGATCATCGGCCCTGCTGTTTTCCCCCTCCCTGTCCGGGATTAAAAAGGCAGCGGCCTTTCCGCTGGCTTTTGGCTGCGGCCTGCTCTTTTTTATTACCCAGCCGGAATGGAATAAAGCCCTGATTTCGGGGGCACCCTATGTCTATGGACGGGTCTATGCCGGTCTCAGCCGCCAGGGGTCTGGCCAGAGCGTGAAGGAAATCGTCCTGAACCAGGCAGACCTCCTCTTTTACCAGGAGGATGCCCAGACTACGGTTTCGGTGAAAAAGGACAAGGGAGAGCAACTGTTCCTGCAATTGAATGGCAAAACCGATGCTTCTTCCCGTGAGGACAACTGTACCCAGCGCCTTCTGGCCCATATTCCCCTGCTGCTTCATCCGGACCCTCAGCAGGTAATGGTGCTGGGCCTTGGCAGCGGAGTAACTTTGGGTGCGGCTGAAAAATATTCGACGGTCAAGCACCTGGATTGCATCGAGATTTCACCTGCCGTGATCAGGGCGGCTGCCTGCTTCAATGAGGTGAATGGGCGAAGCCTCGATGATCCCCGGCTTCGGATTATCGTCGGCGATGGCCGGGAGCACCTTGCCCTGACCGATCAAAAGTATGATGTGATCATTTCCCAGCCGTGCAGCCCCTGGATTGCCGGGATGTCCGGCCTTCTGACCCGCGAATTTTTCCAGCTCTGCCGGGAGCGGCTCAACGGGACTGGCCTGTGCTGCATCTGGCTCCAGACCTGCAACCTGGACATGGCCAGTTCGCAAAGCGTGGTCAAAGCCTTTGGGGAGGTTTTCCCCTCCCTGTCCATCTGGGAGGCACGACCGGGCATCGATTACCTTCTCATTGGCGGCACAGGTGAAATCAAACTTGACTACCAACTGGTGCAGCGGAAAATGGCTGGAGAGAGTCTGCACCGGGAATTAAAAACTGTCGGCCTGCCAAGGCCGGATGACCTGCTGGCCCGCTTTGTCATGAGTAAGGAAGGAGCGGCCCGCTATGTCCAAGGGGCTTGTGCCCATACGGACGACACTACCTGGCTGGAGTTCCATGCACCCAAACTCCTGTATCAGGAAACCATAAACGAGCACCTGCAAGCCTTGAATGCCCTGCGCGGATTGGATTTTGCATCCCTGCTGACTGCGCCTGCGGCTGAGGCGGGGAGCCTCAAAGATACCCTTCCGAAAGCCTTCGAAGCTCAAAAGCACTATGCCCTGGCAGAGATGGATCTGCTCAGAAACAAGCAGGAAGAGGGAGCCAGGAAGATCAAGGAAGCCTACCTCCTCGACCCCGCCGATGCCAGGATCAGGGAGAGATATTATCGCCTCCTGCTGAATGCGGCCTCAAATTGCAGTCTCAAGGGAATGCACGAGGTGGCTGCCCAGATCCTTCAGTCCGCGATCAGGGTGAATCCGGATGGATTTGAAGGATACCTGAACCTGGGACTGGCCTGCTTCCATACCGGACAAGTCCAGGCAGCCATTCAGCAGTTCCGGTTGGCTCTTCTGATTCAGCCGGATAACGAGCAGGCACATCTGAATCTCGGAGCATGCTATCTTCGGGCCGGCAACCTGGAAGATTCCATTCAGGCAAACCTGACCGCACTCCGGATCAAGCCGGGTCTGGTCAATGCCCACTTTAACCTTGGCATAGCCTACATGAGATCAAACCGTGTTGCCCAGGCCATTGCCGAATATCAGGAAGCCATTAAATACCAGCCGAATTACGCTGAAGCCCATCTCAACCTCGGTATTGCCTATCAGACCTCCGGGGCCTGGGACCAGGCAGCCAGAGAGTACGAAGAATCGCTTCGGCTCAGACCTGACCTGCCCAATGCCAGACAGCTTCTGGATCAGGTCCAGGCGGTATTGAGGCAGGGGAGTTGATTATACAAGGCAGGAGTAATGATAATAGAAAATTTCATCACCTGGTTCATGAGGCAGAAAAATGCCCGCTACCTTCAGTTTCAGGCAGACGGGGGCATTGAGCTTGCGGATAACACCAGGGACAAGAAGTATCTTTTATACATTCATATCCCTTTCTGTGAACGGCTCTGTCCTTACTGCTCCTTTAACCGCTATCCCTTCGAGGAACCGCTGGCCCGGAGCTACTTTGCGGCCCTGCGGGAGGAGCTGAAAATCTATCGCCACAAGGGGTATGACTGCACCGGCGTCTATATCGGAGGCGGCACGCCCACGATCATGCTGGATGAGCTTGAAAAGACCCTGGCCCTGGTGCGCTCCCTGTACTCTGTCCGCGAAGTTTCCGTGGAAACCAATCCCAACCATCTGACGAGGGAAAAGCTGGAGGTGCTGACATCCCTTGGAACAAACCGGCTTTCGGTAGGGGTCCAGAGCTTCGATGACAAAATCCTTCGCTCCGTGGACCGATACGAAAAGTATGGCAGCGGCCAGGAAATCCGGGAGAAAATCCATCTGGCTAAAGGGAATTTTGACACCCTGAATGTGGACATGATTTTCAATTTTCCCAATCAGACCATGTCCATGCTGGAGAAGGATCTGGATATCCTGCTCGATCTTCAGGTCGATCAGATCACCTTTTATCCCCTGATGGTTTCAGCATCCACGCAGAAAGCACTTTCCGAGAAGCTGGGCAGGGTAGATTACCGCAAGGAGCGGGCCTTCTACTTCAAAATTCTCGAAAAACTGACCGGTCAGTTTCAGCCTGCCTCGGCCTGGTGTTTTTCCCGGACCGGGGGTATGATCGATGAATACATTGTCGATTACGATGAATATGTCGGCGCAGGCAGCGGCGCTTTCGGCTACCTGAACGGCTGCATCTATGCCAATACCTTTGATCCTGGGGAGTATATCAGAGAGCTCAGGCAGGGGAGGCTGCCCCTTGGCTTTAAAAAAGCCTTTCCCATCAAAGAGCAGATGCGCTATGATTTTCTCATGAAGCTGTTTGGCCGGTGCCTGGACATCGAAGGGCTGAAAGCCAAATTCAGGGGGAGCTTCTCCCGTTACCTCTGGCTGGAAATCCTTTTCTTCAAACTCGCTGGCGGCATCCGGTTTGATGCCGGGCAAATCCTCCTGACTCCCAAGGGCCAGTATTACTGGGTAATCATGATGAGGGAGTTTTTTATCGGAGTCAATAACTTCCGCGATTGCTGCCGCAGCAGAATCCTGTCCGTGAATTCAAATAATTAACATAATCCTTCGAGCAGTCATGGCCGGGTCATGCCCTGGTGTTGTACCACGTTCATCGATCACCTTATGAGAGATGTATTGAGATATACTTTTCGCAGGTGTGAGTGATGGTAAGACGTATGGTTTAGTATACATTTTTTTCACCTTGTGGAAGATATCTTCCCATTCAGGCATTAATCTTGCGTATGACCAACCAATTTGAATTGTGAACACATACCTGATCCTGGATTTTCATATGTCATAAGTGCTGTGCAAAAATGTATAATTTTTACCTCCTTCAAATCTCTTCTTGTAAGCAAAGGTTTTGGCATGTTCAGCAGATCATACGAAAAGAACCCCAAGAACACCGGGTATTCCCGTGTGCCTTACTAGTCATTTCGCCAAGTCCGTAACGCACCGGATAAGTGGCCACTCCCTGATACGGAGTCTCCTGCGTCATTCCCGCCTGCGCGGGAATGACGCGGGGATAGACCTCCTCCATTCCCTCACCCCCATTTTGGGGGGAGAGGGCTGGAGTTTATTGAACGGCTCGCGTCATTCCTCTGCCGTGTACTTGGGCAGAGGATATCTCTGCATTCTTGGTACCTATGGTTATTCGAATATGGCATGTGCTTTGCATACAAGCGGAAATGCATATATTAAGAAACATAATGCTGATCTTTACTTCTAACTCTGTTATTTCGAGGAGCTTCACTGCAGGGAATCCTGAATCGGTGGCAGGATTCAAGGTTCCTCACTTTGCTCGGAGTGACAATGAGTTTACCAAA
The DNA here is from genome assembly GCA_040755755.1 of bacterium. NCBI lineage: Bacteria > bacterium. Next base: position 5,792 of record JBFLZW010000065.1, read on the forward strand.
TAATTTATCATTTAGCTTATCATTATAGTAAAAGGGATATCTGTACCGGAAACACGGGGAGAAAAGCAGAGGAGTAAATCATGAATAACACAAATACCAAACAATATCATATGGGAATCAATATGGGCCATGATCGCTCGGTGGCTATCGTCAAAGATGGTGAGCTTGTCGTTGCCATCGAGCAGGAGCGGCTTGATCGTAACAAACACAGCGTAGGTTATATGCTGCAATCTCCGGTAACGTCCCAGATTCAGGTTCCTGTAGAGGCTTGTCGCTACTGCCTTGAAACCTGCGAAATAAAAATAGAAAATCTGGCAACAATTACTCCGAACATGCCCGGTCAGGACATTGCTCCTGATATTATTCGCAACACGTTTCTCAAGTATGTTGCCGATAAAGTGCTCAGGATTCCGAGTCACCATCTGGCGCATGCCTATTCCGCTTTCTGGCCATCCGGTTTCGATGAGGCGCTGATCCTTGTGGTCGATGCAACCGGCAGCACCGACGCCAGCCAGCGGACCGAGTCCTATACCCTCTATGAGGGCCGGGGCACCACGATCACTCCATTGCACGCTGAAAAAGTCGCTGCACACCTGGCCGGGCTTTCAACACTCGGTTTTATTTACGAATACGTTACCCGCAAAGCCGGTTTCGTAACTTCCGTTGGCCCGGCTTTACGCATTGCAGAAGCTGGCAAGCTGATGGGGCTGGCACCCTACGGCGGCGAGCAGATTAACTGGCACCGCTGGATTCGCGCGGAAAAGGACTCATATAGTCTGGGTATTTCCGCCTATGACATTTTCCTGGAAGTGGCTGCGCTTGAAAAGCGCTATGACCGGGGCGAGGGCAAGGCGTATTTCCGGCCATACCTGGTTGACCTTGCCTACAAGGTCCAGAAGGAACTCGAAGAGGTCCTGCTTCACCTTGTCGATCTGGCCATGAAGCAGACCGGCCTTCGCAAGCTCTGCATAGCCGGTGGTGTAGGTCTGAACTCGGTAGCCAATTACCAACTGCTGCATCATCTCAAGCTTGACGATATTTTTATTTTTCCTGCTGCTGGAGACAGCGGCATTGCGGCAGGCAGCGCTCTATGGGCGTATCATACCATCGAGGGCGGAGACAAACGCCCGCAAATGCGCAGAGCGACTCTTGGCCGGGGCTATACTGCCGATGAGGTATCTGCCGCCGTCAGGAAATTTGAATCCTCGATCATGGCCGAGGAACTGACGCCCTCTGAAATGATTGCCCGCAGTGCCGAAGCCCTGAAGAACGGCCACATTGTTGCCCGTTTTGAAGGAGGCTCCGAATACGGGCCCCGTGCTCTGGGGCACCGGTCCATTATGGTCGATCCCACGTTCTCGAAAATGAAAGACATTCTCAACGCCCGTGTCAAGCACAGGGAGGCATTCAGGCCATTTGCTCCGGTTATTCCGCTCGAAAACATCTCGGAAGTCTTCGAGCAGAAGGTGGCCTCACCTTTCATGCTGGTAGTTCCCATGATCAAGAAGGAGCTTCAGAAGCAGATTCCTGCGGTAACTCACCAGGATGGCACCGGGCGTGTGCAAACGGTCACGGAGGAAGACAACTCCTATTTCTACCAGCTCTGTCATAAACTGGTCGAGTTGCGAAAGGGGCCGCCGGTACTGCTCAATACCAGCTTCAATGTGGCAGGTCAGCCAATTGTGGAGACACCGAAAGAGGCGATCGAAACCTTTCTCTCGACAGACATCGACTATCTGTCGCTCGAAAACTACTGGATTTCCAAGCGGGATGTTCCGGTATTGTCCTATGAGGCAAACGCAAAGAGAGTGGCAGAAAGCGCGATGCCCAAGGGACTTCCTCCGGAACAGCCCGGTGTGACAGACCTCATGGAAAAGCTCGACCGGGCTTTATTCTTTGGGGATACCACAGAGTGCCCCTGGTCGGATGAGGAACTGCGGAACCTGTCCTCACTTGGTGGCCTGTATAAGGAAACCAGTGTACTGTTCCCGGAGACCCCGTTCTCCGGCCCCTTGCGGACACAACTGTCGGAAAATGTAGTCCTGCTGCTCGATCCCCTCGGCAAATCCAAACTGGTTGATCTGAGTCAACACCGTAAGCCATCATCATACACCTTCGATGAGGTTAAAATCCTGTTAGCGGTGAGCAATGCCTCGCAGGAGGAGTGGGAAACACTGCGCCTCAGGCTTCGTCTTACGACTCTCGAATTTGACCGGCGTGTTCAGTGGGCCATCGATCAATTGGGTGCCTTTGGCATCAAGCCAAAACATGGACACCTGCAGCAGCCTGGTGCGGATTCAAAACTGCCAGGAGAGTGCAATCAAACATTTGCGCCTTTTGAGGATGAAAACTTCTCTGCACGGCAGGCACTTTTGAAACTCAATGAGTGCCTGAGCCGGGCCGGATACACCAAAGAGAACATCTGCTCCCTGCTCGGTATCAACTCGCTTCAGGAGATCGAACCAACGCGCCTTTGCTATTACGACCAGTTCCTTCTGCCCGGAGAATCCCGGCCTGAAGATTCCGAGTCCGATAATTCCGGATCAAAACCGGCAGATCCCGGGCTGGTGCTCCTTGCTGACCTGATCCGGCTTTTCCAGCTTCGTGCAGCGCTGCCGGAGGAAAGACTTTGCGAAATCTTCACCGCTGAGCTGTTCAAAATCCTCGTCTCTCTGGGCATGTTGATCCGGCGGGGAGAAGAGTACGCTTCCCGGGTTGACCTGTTCTGTGCCGAGGGCCTGTATCTGGCCACTGACCACCGCTTCATGATCCTGCCGGAAGATCAGATCGACGAGAGCCCGGTGATGTATCTTGGTCTGGACAGTATGGGGCTGGTCTACACTGCCCCGCAGTGTGATGCGGATCAGCTCCTTGATCTGTGCTGCGGCAGTGGGGTCCAGGGCCTCGTGGCCAGCCGCTATGCCCGTCAGGTTACCTGCGTGGACATTAATCCGCGCAGCATCCGCTTCTCGCGCTTTAACGCCCAACTCAACGGCATCCGGAATGTCCGTTTCTGCAAGGGAAACCTGTACGAGCCGGTCCGGGGAAGGAAGTTCGACACTATTCTGGCCAATCCTCCCTTCGTACCAAGTCCCAAGAGTGAATACCGCTTCCGGGACGGCGGCGGCAGGGGTGAGGACATTTTAAGCCGTATCATCAAAGAGAGTGCCCATCACCTGGCAAAAGACGGTAAACTCTTCATCGTGAGCGATCTGGTCGATGTGGAGAGCTATCAATCCAAGCTCGACCGCTGGTGGCAAGGCGGAGCGGCCCACAAACTGGTTCTTCAGACAGCCAATCGCAATGATATTCTTTTCTCGGTTCCCCACAGCCATGCTCCTTTTGGCCAGAGCTTTGAAGAATATAACGCCGAACTGGCCCAATGGCTCAGGAATTTCCATAAAGAGAAGATGACGGCGGTTAATTTCGGTTATATCCTGATCTGCCGTCTGCCGGAAGGCAAGACTGATTCGTACTACACACGGACTATTCATAATCCGACATCCCCGATCCATCAGCAGGTGAAAAAATATTTCGACCAGAGGAAACTCCTTGAAAATGGCCACAGCAGCAATAAATTTATCCTTCTCTCTCATGACCTTTACTTCAGGGTGGAATCCAACCATAGGGTCGCCTCTGAAACTATCGAGCTGTTTTCACCGCACAATCCATATTTTACCACCTACAAGGTAAGTGATCAGGTCTATCGGATGCTGAGAGATATCGATGCTCTTCAACCCCGGTTGGGTGACTTTTTGACTCCAGCGAACCGTGAGTGGCTGTATGACTTTATTTATAAAGGCATTCTTTACCTGAGCGATGAACGGATAAAAGACAGGGGAAGTCAGCAGCAGAAAGCCGCTGTCGACTCATTCGGCATGTGGATACAGGAGCAGCAAACCAAGACAACGCCAACCTGTCTTTCCGCATATCTTTGCCACCGGTCGTAACCGATTACTTCATTTTCGACGGCTTGCAGGAGGTTATATGGGAAGTAGAAAAGTCAATGCCCACCTGGAATTGGAGGATGGTTCCGTATTTTCCGGATATTCCTTCGGGGCGCAAAAACCGGTGGCTGGAGAGGTTGTCTTTAACACCAGCATGGTTGGTTACCCCGAAAGTCTGACCGATCCATCCTATCACGGCCAGATTCTGGTTCTCACCTATCCTTTGATCGGCAATTACGGCGTACCGGAAAAGAGGATTGTCGATCAACTGGATGCGTGGTTTGAGTCTGACAAGGTGCATATCCGGGGGTTGATCATCTCGGAATATTCCTGTGATTTCAGCCATTGGAGCGCCGGCAAAAGCCTGAGTGACTGGCTGAAGGAGCACGATGTGCCAGGCATCTCCAATATCGATACCCGCATGCTCACCAAACGACTGCGCGAAGAGGGTACCATGCTGGGCAGGATCAGGTATTTCAATGAGGAGCTCAGCTTCGATGACCCTAACAAAGAGAACCTGGTGGAGCAGGTGAGCATAAAAAAGCCCGTTGAATACGGCAATGGCAATGGAAGCAAAATTGTTGTCCTGGTTGATTGCGGGTGCAAGGAAAATATCGTCCGGAGCTTGCTGGCCTTACACCTGCACGTGCGGCGAGTGCCGTGGGATTATGATTTTACTCAGGAGCGGTGTGACGGGGTCCTCATTTCCAATGGTCCCGGGGATCCCAAGATCTGCCGGGAAACCATCAAAAACGTGCGTACGGCCATGGAACGGCAGATGCCGGTTTTTGGCATCTGTCTGGGCAACCAGATCCTCGCTCTGGCCGCAGGGGCTGATACCTATAAGCTCAAATTCGGGCATCGCAGTCAGAACCAGCCATGTATCGAGGTCGGCACCCGGCGATGTTACATCACCTCCCAGAATCATGGCTTTGCCGTCGATGGCCGGACCCTGCCCGAAGGGTGGAAGCCCTGGTTCGTGAATGCCAATGACAACACCAACGAAGGCATTCGCCATGTATCGAAGCCCTTCATGAGCGTGCAGTTCCATCCCGAAGCCGCACCGGGACCGGTGGATACCCATATTTTATTCGAAGACTTTCTGAGGATGCTGTAAATGTGAGGATATTATCCCATGACCATGATGACTAAGCCCCAAAAGATACTGATTCTCGGCAGCTCGGCGCTCAAGATCGGCGAAGCCGGGGAATTCGATTATTCCGGCAGTCAGGCAATCAAGGCATTGAAAGAAGAAGGCATCACCATTATTCTTGTCAATCCCAATATTGCCACCATTCAAACCTCGGAGCATCTTGCCGATCAGGTTTATTTCCTTCCGGTAACCCCGTATTTTGTCGAGCAGGTGATCAAAAAAGAAAAACCGGATGGCATATTGCTGGGTTTTGGCGGACAAACGGCTCTGAACTGCGGTGTAGCCCTGGAGAAAGAAGGGATCCTTCGGCGCTACGGCGTCAATGTGCTGGGTACGCCTGTCGAGGCAATCGTCAATACCGAGGACCGGGAGCTGTTCGTGGCCAAATTGCGCCAGATCGATGTCAAGGTGCCCCGCAGCTTTGCGGTGACGACTATCAACGATGCCGTCCGGATGGCTGAGGAAATCGGCTATCCGGTCATGATCCGGATTGCCTATGCTCTGGGCGGCCTGGGCTCCGGGATCTGCCGGGATGAAGAACAGGTCAGGGACAGGGCACAGAAGGCCTTTTCCTATACCCGGCAGATTCTGATCGAGGAGTATCTTTTAGGGTGGAAAGAAATTGAATACGAGATAGTCCGGGATCAATTCGATAACTGCCTGTCCGTATGCAATATGGAAAATTTCGATCCCATGGGTATCCATACGGGTGAGAGCATCGTCATTGCACCGAGTCAGACCCTGACCAACCGGGAATATCATTCATTGCGCGAAATCGCCATTCGTACGGTCCGGCATCTTGGCATCATCGGTGAATGCAATATCCAGTATGCACTCAATCCCCGCTGTGAGGACTACCGGGTGATCGAAATCAATGCCAGACTCTCCCGCAGCTCGGCCCTGGCCTCGAAAGCGACCGGATATCCTCTGGCTGCGGTGGCGGCCAAGCTTGCCCTCGGATACAGCCTGGTTGACCTGAAAAATTCAGTCACGGCCGTTACCAGGGCGAGCTTTGAACCTGCCCTCGATTATGTGGTGGTCAAGATTCCCCGCTGGGACCTGAAAAAGTTCCGGCTCGTCTCCAATAAGCTTGGCTCCGGGATGAAGTCCGTCGGCGAGGTCATGGCTATTGGCCGCAAGTTCGAGGAGGCGCTCCAGAAGGGCCTGCGCATGCTTGAAATCGGGGCCAGGGGACTGGTTTTGAATAAAGAGATGGAATTCAGCGACCTCGAAGAGGAACTGGCCGAGCCGACCGATTTGCGGATTTTCGCCATTCCCGAAGCCATGAAACGAGGATTCTCCATCGAGAGAATCCATGAATTAAGCCACATAGACAACTGGTTCTTATACAAAATCAAAAATATCGTTGAAATGGAACAAGACCTGAAGAGCGTGGGTGAGCAGCGTATCCCGAAAGATCTGCTGTACAGGGCCAAGCAGTATGGTTTTTCGGATGCTCAGATCGGCTGCGCCGTGAAGCTTGGTGAAGACGAAATCCGAAACCTGCGCAAGAATTATGGATTAACGCCCCATGTCAAGCAGATCGACACCCTGGCGGCAGAGTATCCGGCCCAGACAAATTATCTCTATCTCACCTACAACGGTTCCGAGGACGATGTCAGCTTCACTGAGCGGAATTCAGTCATGGTTCTTGGCAGCGGTGCATACCGGATCGGCAGTTCGGTGGAATTCGACTGGTGCTGCGTCAATTCCGTCAAGACCCTGAAGCAACTGAATTATCATACCATTATGGTCAATTATAACCCTGAGACCGTAAGCACCGATTATGATGAATGCGACCGGCTGTATTTCGATGAATTGACCTTTGAGACCGTGGTCGATATCTATGAAAAACAAAGACCCCTTGGGGTCATTATTTCCATGGGCGGCCAGATCCCCAATAATCTTGCACTCAGGCTTCACCAGGCAGGCGTCCGGGTGCTGGGTACCAGTGCTTTGAGTATCGATGCGGCGGAAGACCGCCACAAGTTCTCGAAGCTTTTGGACGAGCTGAAGATCGATCAGCCGCCGTGGAAGGAGCTGACCTCTCTGGCCGAGGCCAAATCCTTTGCCCGGTCCGTGGGTTATCCCGTCCTGGTCCGGCCTTCCTATGTGTTGAGCGGTGCAGCCATGAGCGTGGCTTCCACTGATCAGGAACTGGAAAAATTCCTCAATAAAGCTTCGTGCATCTCATCCGATCATCCGGTGGTCATTACCAAGTTTATCGAAAATGCAAAGGAAATCGAAATCGACGCCGTTGCCCGGGAAGGGGAGTTGATTGTTTTTGCCATTTCCGAACATGTGGAGAATGCCGGGGTTCATTCCGGAGATGCCACACTCGTGCTTCCACCGCAGCGTACCTTTCTGGAGACCACGAGGCGCATCAAGAAGATCGCCCGGCAGCTCGCCAAGGCCCTGATGATCAACGGCCCCTTCAATATCCAGTTTATCGCCAGGGATAACGAAGTCAAAGTGATCGAGTGCAACCTCCGGGCATCCCGCAGTTTTCCCTTTGTTTCGAAGATTTTCAAGATTAATTTCATCGATCTGGCCACCCGGATTATTATGGGCTGCCAGGTGCCAAAAGTCGATCGATCGGTTTTCGATCTCGAATATGTGGGCGTCAAGGCACCCCAGTTTTCTTTCACCCGGCTCAGCGGTGCCGATCCGACAACGGGAGTGGAAATGGCTTCTACCGGCGAAGTGGCCTGCATCGGTGACGATTTCGAAGAAGCGTTTTTAAAAGCCATGATTTCAGTAGGCTATCAGCCTTTTGTCAAGAGCATCCTGCTCTCGACCGGGCCGATTGAAAGCAAGACAGCCTTTCTTGAAAGTGCCAGAAAACTGCACGAGCTTGGCATCCAGTTCTACGCCACACCAGGGACAACCCGATTTATGCACAACAATGGAATCCCGGTAACAGAGCTGCACTGGCCATTATCCGGGGAAAAACCCAATATCCTGGATTATCTGACCGGCGGAAAGATCGACCTGGTCATCAACATCCCGAAAAACTTCCAGGAAGATGAGTTGACCAATGACTATATCATTCGCCGGAAAGCCGTCGATTTTGCAATTCCGCTTTTTACCAATATCCAGTTGGCGCGCCGGTTCGCGGATGCCGTCTGCAAGAAATCGGTGAAAGACCTGCAAATCAAGAGCTGGAGCGAATATGAATGAGAGGCCGTCCGCTCCAGCTCCCCATCTCCCGTAATGACCAAAAAGATTACAAGAAGTGGTCAGACATTAAGCATGTTGCTTAATGAAACTTCTCTTCAATCCCGCCTTTCCCGATGTGATAATTAATAAAACACAATGAAAATCAAAGCATTAGGTATTTTTTACCGTATTACCGTCTTTCAGGCATGAAAAATGCGCATAAAATTTATGAAAAGCAGGTGAGTGGAGTATGAAATAAAAAAGTCCCGGTATCCGGCAAAACAGAAAGGAGAGGAGATCAAGAGAGTTATTATAAAAACATGAGCCTGCCCCAAATAACAAATTCACTACAGATGATACTTTTGATACCCAAGCCGAATCCATCAGGTCAGGAGTCCTGAGCTCACATCCAAGATTCTCTCAAATCCTCTTGAAAACGTGAGGGCGAGAGGGAAAATCCGTTGCACTATTCATCTGGAGAGCTATACCATGCGTAATCACGTGCTAGCAGGATCAGTTATCTTATTGATGGCCTTAATTCCCAGCCGGTCTTACGCACAACATGACAATGTTACCCTGTCGCCAGAGAGTATTACCCTCTTACAAGAGCACGTTACAGCTTTGGAAGCCGAGATCGGCAAGTTAAAATCACAAATGAAAAAAAATCCTGCCGGAAATCCGAGCCTTGAAAATATCGATCCGGATCTGACTCTGAAACCTTTTTACCATAATAATGGAAGAAATAGAGGCAGCGGGAACGAAGCGGGTTTTGACCTGATTGCTGATTTAGGATTTAAGGTCGGGATCCAGGATGACTTGAGTGTGTGCTTTCAAAGCAGGTTAAAGTCACAAAAGTGCGAATTTTCCAGAAATTATGAATATGAATTCGGCCTGACTAACAGTTATCGGCCAAAAGAAGAGCCGATTTCTCTCAAGCTTGGCTATCTGAGTTATAACCATACCCTGCTTGGCGATTATAAAATCGGTATCGTGCCAACCATATTTGATATAGATAATTTCTACGATTATCGATACTTATGTATAGGACCCATAGATAGTGAGCTGATCCCTTTCAGTGATGTAGGAATTCGATGGGATAAAAATGTAACTGTTAACCCAAATTTATTTATCGGGTTAAATTTATTATTCTCCAATGGAGAGGGCGATGCTGTGACTAACTCCAATAGTGCGTGCGGAGCAGGTGGCAGCGGTACGATATCTTACTTATTCAACAACAGAGAAGATCTTTTCAGCATAGGGGTACTGGCCTATACTGGAAAAAAATATTCTACCCCGGTAAAAGAATTATTTGATGTGATCGAACTGCAGAACAACATGGTTTTTAAAAAGCTGAGACTGTTTCAAGCAGATACGGGTGATCTGGAAATCAAGAACACCTATTCCTGGTATAGAAGAGGATTCAGAGACGAAGACATCGATGCATCCGAGATTGCCGAATACGGCTATAGTGAGGCGAGCGAGAATTATCTGGTAAATATGCTTCAGGCAGGTGGTGCCGGCATCATTGATTATCATGCAATAAACATAGATATGAAATACACACCTCCTGTGATGAAAAGAAAATTTTCAATAGCTGGCAACTACAGCGAATTGCAGGATAATAAGGAAATACAAGCTCCCTTCAAGAGATGGACAGCGGGACTTGAGATCAGGATTCTGGAATCTGAAACCCATACCTTGACCTTCCTGGGTTACTGGGCAAATACCCAGGATGATTTGCCGAAAGATCCCAGCGACAGGGAATATAGCATTATTACGGGATTACAATTGGTAATGCCATGACAATTTGAGCATCCTGATGAGTACCCGACACCCGGCCTCCCTTGCCACAGGGGCTCCTTACCTCAAGGCGAGGGAGCCCCTGTGGCAAGGGAGCCAAGAATGAAACTGTCCGCCCCTGAACCCCATCCAATCCTGTCATTCATTCCCGGGTAGTTAATTACAAGCAGTTGCTGGAATTACGGGCAGTTGCTGGCATGGCTTATGCTTTTTACTATCTGAAAAATGAATATCCTTGTTATCTATCTCTGTTTATATTAGAATTAAATTTATGACCTGGTATTAAAATTATACGATCTCTCGAGCATAGATCATCTTTTGAATATCCATCATGAGGGAATATCAGAATATGGGAACGGATAAAAGAAACATCGTGTTTTGGCTCAGTTGTCTGGTTTTTGTTCTTTTTGCTTTTGGCTGTCAGCATCTTACCCCGCAGGTTTCACAATCCCCGAAGTCACCGCCCGAATGTAACGTGATTGTTATTACTCTTGACACCTTGAGGGCTGATCATCTTGGCTGCTACGGAAACACCAAGATCAAGACCCCTTACATAGACGCCATAGCTCAAGAGGGAGTGCGGTTTGCCCGGGCCTACACCCCGGTGCCGGTAACTCTGCCTTCCCATACCTCCATCTTTACCGGCCTCTATCCTGTCTATCATCAGGTGCGCAACAACGGGACTTTTGAGGCAGGCAGTCAACTGGAGACCCTGGCCGAGGTGCTGAAGAAAAACGGGTTTGCCACCTCAGCTTTTATCGGTTCCTTTGTCCTGGACAGCCGGTACGGACTGGGTCAGGGGTTCGACTATTATGATGACTATCTGGAAAAGGATTCCAATCAGTCAATCATGGTATACAATGAGCGGCCAGCCGCAGAAGTGGTCCAGGCAGCCAATCAGTGGCTGGAGAAGAACTCCGGGAGCCGGTTCTTCATGTGGCTGCATTGCTTTGATCCTCATGCACCGTATGATCCGCCGCTGCCATTCTGCAAGATTTACCAGAAAAATCTCTACGATGGCGAGATTGCCTATACTGATTATGCGCTGGGAAGACTGTTTTCCACCTTAAAGGAAAAGAATATTCTTGACCAGACCCTGATCGTAATTACCGCTGATCATGGAGAGGGATTGGGCGAGCATGAGGAAAAAACGCATGCGATTTTTATCTATGATACTACACTCCATATTCCCCTGATCATGCGCTATCCCAAGGTCATACCACCGGGTTTGGTCGTTCAGGATACCACCTCGACCATCGATATCATGCCTACGGTCATGGATATCCTGAATATCCGGACCATGCCCCGGGTTCACGGCTCAAGCCTTCTGGGGCTTATTCAGGGGAAGAAAGAGGCTCTTCACAAGGAATTTCTCGTCGAGACTTTTTATCCTCTCTATAATCATAACTGGAGCCCATTGGAAGGTCTGATGACAGAAGACTGGAAATACATCAGGGCTCCTCAGTCCGAACTTTACGATCTGAAGAATGACCCCGGAGAGAAAGTTAATCTTTTTGAGCGGAAGCGGGAAGTGGCCAAAAAACTGGACGCCCGGATGGTGGAGCTGCAAAAGAAAAACTCACCTCCCAAAGATGGCTTTTCCGCTCAGTTTCAAATGGATAAAGATACCAAGGAGCGGCTGAAAAGCCTTGGCTATGTCTGGACTGTCCCGGTCAATGAGAAGAAGGATCATTATCGTCTGCCCGATCCCAAGGATATGATCGCCACTCTGGACTACCTGAATATGGGTACTTTCTACTATACACAGGGAAATTATGACCGGGCTGTCGAGCAGTTTCAACTGATGCTGAAGGCCAATCCCAAGGATGTGTTTACTCACTTTGTTCTGGGCTACATCTATGACAAGCAGAATCTTCCTGACCAGGCCATTCATGAATTACAGGAGGCCATACGGCTGGATCCCACCTATATCAATGCTTATAACAATCTGGGAACGGTTTATAATCGCCTCGGAAAGCAGCAGGAAGCGCTTGCGGTGTTTAAAATCGCCAGGGATTTGAACCCTGATTACCTGGAAGTGCACGATAATCTCGGAGTAGTTTACTTTGCTCTCAAGGAATATGACAAAGCGCTGGAGTCATTTCAGAGGGCTGCCGAGATTAACCCCAGAGGATATGAACCATATAATAATATGGGAAGCGTTTACCTGGCTGTGGGCAAGTATACGGAAGCGGAAAAGATGATCCAAAAAGCGCTCGAAATCAACCCGACATGCCCTGATGCCCTGAATAATCTGGGAAGTATTTATATCACTCAAAAGAATTATGAGCAGGCCATTCAAAAATTTCAGGAACTGATCAAACTCGATCCCAATCATGTCGATGCATGGGTTAATCTGGGCACAGCTTTTCTTGGAGCAGGAAAGTATGAAGAATCCCGGCAGGCACTGGAAAAAGTCATCCATATCAAGCCCGACATTCCCAAGGCCTACAATTGCCTGGGAACGCTCTCCATGAAAATGGGCAAGTTCGATCAGGCTATCGAGCAATTTCAAAAATCTCTGAATCTCGATCCCAATTCTTCGGAAACCCGGTATAACCTGGGAATCGCCTATTACAATATCGGCCAGATCGGCCAGGCAATAGAGGAGTATAAACGCTCCATCGCTCTTGAACCTTCAAGCCCTTCCACCCATGTCAATCTTGGTATTGCTTATTTCCATATGGGAATGCTTGACAAGAGTCAGGCCGAATATCAGGCTGCACTTCGCCTTGAGCCAAATCACCTGGAAGCCAGGATTAATCTTGGTGTGACCTATTACAATAAGGGAGAATACGACCGGGCTATCGAAGAATATCGAAAGGCTTCGCTCATGAGTCCGGGCAGCATTCAGCCGTATGTGAACCTGGGGCTGGCTTATCTGGCCAAGGGACTGACTGATGAGGCTATAACTGAATACCAGAAAGCCCTGAATATCGATCCCAATAGCCTCGAAGTCCACGTCAATCTGGCCAGCGCATATTTTAACCAGGGGCAATACCAGAGGGCTTTGGCTGAGTACCAGAGTATCACCCAACTCGATCCGAAAAACCCGGCTGGCTACTATGGGTTAGGATACAGCTATTTTTATCAGGGCCTTTTTGACCAGGCAATTTCAGCCCTGCGAAATGCGCTTCGCCTGAAGCCGGACTACCTGGAAGCCCGCCTTTTGCTGGATAAGGCATTGTCTATAAGGCAGAATTGAGGAAGAAGAGTGATCAGTGGCCAGTGGCCAGTGGTCAGTGATCAGAAGGATGGAAGAAGGATCTCCCGCAGAGACGCAGAGGCGCAGAGAATGACCGAAAATGATATCCTCTGCGTCTCAGCGTCTCTGCGGGAGAAATACCAAGAAGTGTGAATGGGCGGCCTTATGTGGCCGCCCTGTGTGTTCAGGTGGTATTTGAGCTCTTGATTTCATTCTATCGCTACCAGGAGAATGCAAAAGGGCCTTTATAGCTGAAGGGTGAAAGAAAACCGGCATAGCCAAACATTGAAGCTGGATTCAGGCCAAATGCAGCCTGGCTGGAGCTGGAGGAAGAATAAGGGAAGAGGGAAAAGCCAAGCGAAAAGGAAAAGCCGGGCGAAGAAATAAAGCCATAGCTCAGGGGAGAGTAAAAACCAAAGCTTCCCGTGGAAGAATAGCTGGAGCTGTAGGGTAGGGAGTATCTTGGTCCTTCGCTGCCTGGCCATCCTGCAACAGTTCCCGTGCTGCCGGTCAATACTCCAATAGGACTGCCGGTCAATGCTCCAATGGCAGTTCCGCCGCTGCCTGTGCCTCCTCCCGTGGCAGCGGGAAGGGCTGTTGACCAGAAGGAGGAATTAGCCTGATTTCCCGCAGACGGGCTCTTTACCGTTAGAGTAGATGTCTGTGAATCCTCACCTCCCTGCACGTTCAGAATGTGTCCGCTGCATGGCCCTTCACCCTCCCGTGCTCCAATGTCCGGGCTTCGGCCAGTAAAATCGTCATTCACGCCGCGAATTCGCTCGGCAGCATCGATACAGGGGGATCCAGTCCGAAGGTAATAGCCTTCAGTCAGGTCAGGGTCCTGCACGATTGCCCGATTACCGATAGTTCCCCCATCTACGATCCCAAAGAAGCAGTTGGTCGAGGCGGTCACGTCAGCCTCAGCCGTGACCCTTCCCTGATTGTCGTAGGTGATCTCCCGGGTGATTCCCTTTGGCAGGCAGAGGAAAATGTTATTTCGCACATCGGCTGTGCTGCTGGCATCGACAAACAGGCCATCGCCGGGACCATGATTGCCTGGCCCCGCCCCCCCGGTGGCATTGCCGATGATGGTATTATGGTAAATACGGCCGGAAGATTCGTTGACCAGCCTGATCTGATTGTGATACCCTGCCGGATCGTGCAGCAGGTTGCGGATAAGGTCAAGATCGCTGTGATCAATGGTTATCTGGCCGCCTCCGGCAAAAGCATTTTTCGAGAATTCGCACTGCTCGATACTTCCGGTGGAATTGCTGATCATCAGGCCCCAGTGAGGGCTGTTTTGGACAGTGACCCCGTGCAGATGTATCTCACAGCCATCGATCACCAAACTGGCAGTGGCATCTGCGCCGTTAGTATCAAAAAGAGTGTCACGGACAGTGATATTTGCCCCTTTGCTGGCAACCAGCCCCGGCTTGGCGCTTTTTTGGACCGTACATCCCGACATGGTGAGAATGGTACCGCTGTCGCTGGCCATGATATTGGGAGAGCCTGTGGTTGTAGTCAGTTTGCAGCCGGTTGCCGTAACTTTTGCCCCGGCCTGAACAGTCAGATTCGGCCCGTATTGGCACTGACTGCTGTCATTGATGGTGCAGTTTTCCAGCGTTACCGAGGTTCCGGAATCGAAGATGCCGATGCCCACCGCACCGCTGAAGCTGATGGTGGTATCTTTGATTGTGGCCGAAGAGCCATCCTGGACCGATATCCCGGCGTGACAGGATGCGCCGTTGTGATCGAGGGTATTGCCAAGGATCAGACCGGCGGTCGATCCCGCAATGAGGGTAATGCCCGGTGCGGAATTGTTCTCGATCAAATTGGAGCGTATCTCGGTTACCCTGGAAGACACGATGCCAATGCCTGCCCCGCCATTTCCGCTGATCCTGTTTCCATGCTCCACCTCCACCACCACGCTGCCCTTGGACCCATCATGCCCGATACCAGCCGCTCCGTTATCGCGAATCTCGTTGCTGCTGATTTCAGTGACTTTAGCCCCTTCACAAAGACCTATGCCAGCCGCATTGTTTTCATATGCGGTGTTGCCGGAGATCAGGTCGCAGCTTGCGCCGTTGCGAAGGCCGATTCCAGCTTCGTGGTTAGCGTAGGTGCGATTTGAGCTGATCTTTGAAGCATGCGCTCCATTCATCCCGATGCCGCTGCCCAGGCCATTGCGGCCACCACCGGTGACTTCGTTGTTGATGATGGTGACATAGCCTGCATTTTGATCCCCGGAGCGACAGCCAATGGCAGCGTTGGCAGCCCCATTGACGTAATTGCCTTCGATCAGGTGATAGACTATTTTCCCGGTCTTTGGATCGAAGCCGCCGGTTTCATCGGCACCGATGCCTGCGCCGCACTCTCCGG
>JBFLZW010000066.1 GCA_040755755.1 bacterium
GGAAAATTGGCATTCACTGGTTATCTGCATTACGAAAGATTTTACATCATCCCTTCGATAATGCGGCTATCAAAATTTTAGCTACTACCTAGCAAATGCTATGCAAAATGTATTCCGTTTTGTATTGGGGTATCACAGAAGGGGCAGTGAAATATATCGGAGCAGCGGCTGCCGATAAGCTCATCCCTGTCAAAGCCGGTCAGAGTGCAAAAGGCATGGTTAACCCGAAGAAACGTGCGATTATGATCTATAATGCATATTCCTTCGGCTGCACCCTCGAATATCTGATTAAGCTCGGCATAAGCGAGTCTTGATGCATCTTCAGCCCGGTAGCGCTCGATAATCTCGGTCTGGAGATGCTCATTGGTTTTGATCAATCGGTCGGTGCGCTCTTTAACCAGTTCCTCAAGCTGGCAGCGATATTTTTTCAATTCCTCTTCCGCCTGCTTTCGCCCGGTGATGTCTGAGGCTATCCCGGCTACCTTTACAACCTGGCCATCCTTGTCCCGGACCGGAAAAGCACGATTCTGAATCCAGCGGATAGACCCATCCGGCCGCATGATGCGGTATTCGAAGTTAGAGGAAATTCCTTTGGCATGTTTCTTAACTTCGGCAAGAAATCGCTCACGATCTTCAGGGTGAATAGTTTCAATGAAGAGTTCAGGAGACTGGTAACTGCGGCCCCAGATATTTTCATACGCCGGGCCGACATAGAGCATGTCTTTAATATCGGGCTTACTTATCCAGAAGACATCCTCAATGGCCTCGGTCACCAGATGAAAATTTGTCTGGTTCTCCCGGAATGACTGCTCGGCGGATTTGCAGTCAGTAATGTCTTCTACTATGCCAGCGATCCTGAGCTCCTGACCTTTTCCGCTGACAGGGGCTGATCGGGCCAGAACCCACCGTATCGTCCCGTCGGGTCTGATTATCCGATACTCTTCCCTGAATGGCTTACCCTGATTCCGCTCAAGGTTTACCGCCTCCATGACGCGCTCTCTATCCTCCGGATGAACGCTCTCCAGAAAGGAATCCGGATCTTCATATAAGCTCTGGCAGCTTCGTCCGGTAAGCTCCTCATAGGCGGGGCTGATGTAAATCAACCTGCTTTGGCTTCTGAGCCAGACAATCAAATGGATATTTTCAGCTAATTCCCTGAAAAACTGATCATACTCCTCGATAGCCCTTTCCTTCTGTATCCCCGCCTTATGGCCGGCATGTATCTCCCCTTCAAGCTCGGCAATTCGCTGGCGCAGGGTGCTCAACTCCTCGATCAATTGCTCTTTCGTTTTGTCTCGATCTCTCATACTCTCCGACACTCTCAGCTTTCAGTAACTACTTACTTAGGCACAAAGGGGCAAAGGCACAGAGGCACAAAGTTACCTTTGCCCATTTGTTGCTTCATTGCTCAGCATTCATTACTATCTTCTTTGCCCTTTTGTGTCTTTGTGCCTGTGTAGTTACTAAAATTATACAATCCAGCCATAAAATTTTAAAGGCTTAAATGTTTCTCTTAAACCTTTTTCATTAATAATATCTTTTTTCGGCAGGCTATTTTTCCTGTAGACCTTTATCTCCTTTCAGGATAAACTTCGAATGAAGCAGGTTATGAGAGGCCAGAGTGGCCAGTGATCAGTGATCAGTGATTAGTGGAGATCGGACAAGGGTCAATGATTACCCTGCCGTTACCACTCAGGGAGGCGCAGAGGCACAGGGAAAGATGAAAAATATATGCTTCTTTAACAGTAACAAAGTATGGGGCGGCGGTGAAAAATGGCATCATGACGCCTCCCTCTTTTTTCAAAACAGAGGATACCGCGTTCTCGTAATTACAAATTATCACAGTGAATTATTCGCCAACCTCAGTAACCAAAAAGAGATACAACTGAAACGGCTGAGAATTAGCCGATTGAGTTTTCTGAATATCCTGAAAATCATCAGTATTGCTAACATACTGAAAGAAAACAAAATCGATACAATAATTCTTAACCTGCCTTCTGATGTAAAGGTAGCAGGGATTGCCGCCAGAATTGCAGGGGTAAAAAAAATAATCTACCGGCGGGGGCTGGCAGTGCCGGTAAAAAATTCACCGCTCAACAGGTTCCTGTTTCAGCAGGTCATTTCCGGTATTATTGCCAATTCAGAAGAAATCAAAAGGACAATTTTGTTCAATAACCCTCATCTCATTGATAGCAGCAAGATACAGGTTATCTATAATGGCGTTGACCTTCACGATTGCCCGATTCAGCCGCCGGTTGGAAAAAAGAATGAACCTGTTATACTGGGAAATGCGGGGAGATTGGTTGAACAAAAAGGCCAAAGGTATTTAATTGAGGTTGCTCAAATCCTCCAGAACAAGGGAGTAAGGTTTAAGCTTCTGATAGCCGGTAAAGGAAAATTAGAACAAGAGCTTAAAGATTACGCAGAAGAGTTGGGCGTTAAAGACAATATCGATTTTTTAGGCTTTGTCCAGAACACGGCGAGTTTTATGAACAGTATTGATATTTTTTTATTGTCTTCTCTCCACGAAGGTTCTTCAAACGTTGTAATTGAAGCCATGGCCTATCAAAAACCAGTCATAGCCTTTAACCTGAGCAGTAACCCTGAGATGATCATTCACAATGAAACCGGATACCTGGTCGATTTTCCCGATGTTGCTGATTTTGCTCAAAAAACCATCAGTTTAATAGAAGATTGCATGCTGCGGGAGCGTTTCGGAAAGCAGGGTCGAAAGGTTGTTGAAGAAAATTTTAACAAGGAAAAAAATCTGGAAAAATTAATCAGGTTTATCTGAGATTATTTCTCCACCCGGGAAAAACAGGCAATGAACTTGCAACTCCTAACCGGAAGGAAAAAGTAATCATCTCACGGAAATGGCGTATCTATAAATTTAATGCAGATGCATAGGGTGCTGGTAATGGGATTTACGCCTCGTGATTCAAAACAGTGGAGGTTTTACCATGTCGTTATCGAAAGATAGTTGTTGGCTCGGCTTCTTTATCATTATTTTTACCCTACCAGTCATTTTTCCTATGACATCCAGTGCGCAGTTCCCGCTTGGTTTGCCATTACTTGGCGGTTTGCCATTACCCGGCGGTTCACCGTTACTTGCTGGAGGAGGCGGTATCTCTCCTGCCCTTCTTGGAGGAGCGTACTCCCCTTATGGGCTGTCCGGAATAAATCCTGGCCTGGGCCAGTTTATTCCTGCTGGCAGATTTGGCATACCATACCAGTATCAGCCTGCTAATGGATATCCAACTCAGAATCAGTATACTCAAAATCCTTATGGCCAGTATCCCTATAGTCAGACCCCCTATGGCCAGTATCCATACACGCAAAATCCATATGGACAAAATCCTTATGGGCAGTATCCATATGGGCAGTATCCATATGGGCAATACCCTTACACTCAGAACCCATATGGACAGAATCCTTACGCACAATACCCGTATAGTCAGACCCCCTATGGCCAGTATCCTTATGGGCAGAATCCTTACGCTCCGAATCCTTATGCCCAATACCCCTATAGTCAATATCCTTCTGGCCAGTATCCCTATAGTCAGTATCAGTATGCTCAAAATCCTTACGGCCAATATCCCTATAGTCAGAATCCCTATAGCCAATATCCCTATAGTCAATATCCCTATAGTCAATATCCCTATAGCCAGAATCCCTATAGTCAATATCCCTATAGCCAATATCCCTATAGTCAATATCCCTATAGTCAGAATCCTTATAGCCAATACCCAACCATCCAGCAATTACAGACCGCGGATAAGTCCCTTACGATTAATGATGATGGCGATGAAGTAACCATTGGAGAGAATGATACGCTGAGCATTGTCCTGGGTGTCGACACTGCCTCTGCTTATCAATGGGCTCTGGATACGTCTGAACTAGATGACAATATTGTTGAAAAGGTAAGCAACCAATATTATATTAACAACACGACCGCTGGGGTTGGAATCGTGCAGCAGTGGATGTTCAAGGCCACAGGAACCGGCACGACTACTATCAAACTGGAATACGTAAACTCTTCCGGAACTGTCAACACTGCTTTTGAAGTTACGGTAATAGTTGAGTAGTAAAAGATATCTCACCGTAATCTTTCAGACATCTCTTCACCTCACCCTCTCCCCCCTTCGGGGAGAGGGTGAAGAGTGAGGAGGAGGAAAAGCGAACGGATACTGACTCGCGATATCACCTGCCGGTTCCCCTGATTGACATGGCCTCTTCCGGGAAACCGTCAAGCATGCTCTGATCAGGGGAACTTGAACGGGGTATCTTTTCAGGGAACCATTTTCCAGATTTCACAGCCCACATCCTTACCGGCAATAGTTGCCTTATCGTCCCGGTCATATTTGGGCACCGGGACACTGATAACCGTGGCCGTGCCTGCAAACAAAGTATCATTGAGAATGCCAAAACAGCGGATGCCATAGTTTTTCGGCATTTCTATATCGGCCAGGGTAAGGGTCTCTCCATCAAAGCCATTGTGGACAAGGTTATAGAATGAACCTGGATCGCCGGAGTCGGAAACCCAGATTTGAGCGCCGGTCACGCCTGGATCTTCAACCGATCCTTCATTCAAGGTGCCGACGTACAATTTATCCCTGAAGGAAATCAAGCGCCAGATATAATAGTTATATTTTTCCCCCAGGTCCTGAAAAGCCAAAACCTTTGTCCACTGAGTCCCATTATGGGTCCGCCAGATAGAAGTGTTTCCGTCGCTGTTTTGTGTCCCCAGATACAATTGATCTTTATAAACAGCCGAGGCAGTGACAATATCGTTATTCAAACCGCCGGAATCACGAAGGCAAAACCCCATGCCGTTCCCATAGCGGTCCTCTTTGCCCACCACTTTCTCCCAACTGACGCCGTCACCGCTCCGCCATATTTCAAAAGCACCGGGAGCCTGGGGGAGCTTTAAATCCTTGGTGGGCTCGCTCTTCAGCGCACCGCTTACCACAGTGGGTTTTAAGTCTTTGGTCCAGGTAATGGCATAGAGTTTATCTTTAAAAACGGTCATCTCTCCAACCAGGATGTTATTAACGACCCAGGCATTGGTATTGGGATCAAAGACCTTGGTCGATTCAAAGTCCGGATTGGTTTTGGCCACTTCCCAATTCAGGCCGGATTTACTCCGCAATAATTTGGCCCCGTTATTACCTGCTCCCCCATAAAGATATTTTCCAAAACGGACCATGCAGCGAATGCTGGTATTTTTTACATTTCCTATGCCTCTTTTTCCAACTATGATCCATTCTTTCCCGTCGGATGTTCGCAAAATCTCGGCCCCGCTGAGATTTGAGGCGCAGGCATACAGATATTGATTACTATCAGCATATAAATAGCGTATACCTGAATTGGATCGGACAGGGCCGGGTTTGGAATTGTAAACCCGCTCCCAGGTTCCCGGCTCTCCACTGCCGCTCCTCCAGATTTCCGCTCCCTTCAGCAGGTTCAGTGTTCCGACATAGAGCTTTCCCTGAAACGTGGTCATGCTCCAGGCGTAGTCATTGGCTGGATCACCAAAGCCCTTGCTGACAACTTTCTCCCAGTATTCTGCGCCACAGACATGGCAGAGAGAAAGAACAAACAGGGTGACTATTATGAGTGATCGAAAGGCCTTCTTCATCTGCTCCTCCTTTGAATTATGGGTGAATCATTAATGGAGAAATCGGGACATTTTTAATCTCTTTTCGTACATTAGCTAAGTTAATCTTTATTGCTGATGATTTATTTTTTCGATTTAGTTTTACGTTATTGAAATGGGTGGGAGTTTATGAGCGATTGGAGTAATTTTGCTCAATCTGCTATATTATTATAGTGAAGTTCCTTTCAGCCAACTGGGAGCGACGAACTCTTGTTCTGGTAACTGCTTTGGAATCTGGATCAAAGGAAGGGGGGAGAGATAGGGATGAGGTACAGCTATGTTTCTTCAGCGTTTGGGCAGCGCCCTGGTCATTGCCGCTTTTCTTCTTCTTTTCCTTCTCCCCTCGTTCTGCCGGGCGGATTGGAATGTCTATACCATACAGCCGTTGAATCATTTCATTTCCTGGTATTCGGTCCGCTCGCTTGCTCTGGATGATCAGGGATGTGCACACCTGGCCTATGGCTCGGACAGCCTGTACTATGCTCACTCACTCACCGGGGAAGGATACCCTGCCTGGCTGGTGGAAAACCTGAGTACCGCTGCCGGAGTCGATGGCGATGAAGTCAGTGACGGTAAGGCTTCCGGGTTTGCCGCTCTTGCCCTTGATGCGGCAGATAATCCTCACCTGTGCTACTACGCCCATGGCTGTCTGATTTACACCCGGAGAAAAGGGATAGCCTGGATTACAAAAACCATCGATGATTCGCACCATGTCGGCACCTCCATCTCGATCGTTCTGGGTCCGGAAGGTTCTGCTCACATCAGCTTTTACGACTGCCAGCAAAAGTGCTTGAAATATGTATTCATTCGCGAAAGTAAAGCAGGCAGTGGACCCGAACCGGGCAGCGCAGGCGAACCGGATCCTGAGATTATTCCAGAGATAATCGATGATTCCGCGGATGTTGGCATGGTCAATTCATTAAGTCTGGATTCGGCGGGTAACGTTCATCTAGCCTATTACGACTGGTCTCACCGCGATCTGAAATACGCCTGCAAGAGGGGGAGCAGGTGGGAAATACAGGTCGTGGACAGCTTTGGAGACGTCGGAGACTGGCCTGCCCTGGCCGTGGATCAGGATGGGCATCCTCACCTCAGTTACTGTGACTGGACCAACCGCAACCTGAAATACGCCCGGCACACCGGTGAAGGCTGGAACCTTGAGACCGTGGATGCTTCAGACGATGATACCGGCAGATGTACGGCGATTGCCCTGGACCGGGAGGGAAGGCCTCAAATAAGCTATTTCAACTTGTCCAGGCACAGGCTCATGTATGCCGCCCATGACGGACGGACCTGGCAAACCCGGGTGGTGAGTGAGGATGAGGATATCGAAGGTTCAACTGCTCTGGCTATAGATTCTTCTGGACAATCGCACATCATTTATTATAATTACACAACCGGATCATTAAAATACGCACTATTCCGGAAAGATAGCCGATTATCTCAATCGTCGGAATCATCCGACTGGCCCATTGCAGGGGGGAAAAACGCCCCCGCTGCTGTAGATGTCGGATGTTTTCTCTCGGTTATCAAAACCTTATGGTAACTATGGCGGATCGCAGGATTACAGAAATCAGGGGGTAACTGGTGGAGCCATTATCGGGTGGCTTGCAGAAAGTTACGCTCAGGGAGGGGAGCAACATGATGCGCCGATGGCTGGTTATGGTTTCCAGGGCAGGATCTTTGCTCCTGCTCATGGCAGGTTTCACCCGCATAGCGATAGCGGCCAACAAGACCGTGGTTCCGGCTGCCGGAGCTCCGGCTGCGCACAAGCCCGCTGTGGCTGCCCCGGCTGCTGCTGCTTCATCTGCATCTGCGGCATCTGCGGCTAACCGGACTGCGGCTGGGCATACTGCGGCTGGCCCGGCAAGTGCCAGCCGTACTCCAGCGGCTGACAACACTGCAGATGTCCGGCATCCTGGCCCGCCAGGGGCTGGCTCAGGAACCGGCCGATACTATCCTCCTGATCCGGTCACACTTCGGCTCATCGTGCAGCGACTCTTATCCGCTGCTTCGGGAAAGAAGACCCAGGGCAGGATTTTCGGGCTGATATCTCCCCATCACGGATACCTTTCCTCCGGCATTGTGGCCGCGGCAGGCTATAAGCAACTGACTTCGCCAATCAAGACGGTGTTTCTTCTCGCTCCAGGGCATCAGGGTAATTTCTCCGGGGCCTTTATCCCTGCCATGAAGTCATTCCGGACACCCCTGGGAGAAATCCCGGTATCAGCACTGGCCGCCAGGCTCAGCCAACAGCAGGGATTTATCGCTCCACCAAAGGGCTGGTCCGGTGATCGTTCCATTGACATTCAGCTTCCATTCCTGCAGCAGGTGGTAAAAAGTTTCGAGCTTGTTCCCATCCTTGTCGGCAAAGCTGATCCCGCAGCTCTGGCCAGGCAGATTCTCCCCTGTCTGACCGAAGAGAGCCTGATTATCGCCAGCTCCGATCTATCCGAGCGCTATCCTTCCGAGAAAGCCACACCCCTGGATCAGAAAGCCATTAAAGCCATCACCTCGTTCGATTTCAAGACACTGGCTTCCTCGGAGGCCTGCGGCAAGGTTTCGATTGCAGTTCTCATGGAGATAGCCAGGCAGAAAAAATGGTCTGCGCAGCTCATAGATTATGCAAATTCGGGCACTACAACCAGAGCACGAAAGCAGGTGGCAGGATTTGCCAGCATCGCCTTTGTTCGATGAAGATAGTTATCAGCAGCCAGTCTCACATCTTTTTCCCCCACTTCACCTCCTTGATAAACCGGCTTGCCCGATCCGGACATGAGCGATTACCTTTTCTTTATCAAGGTGTAACACCAAAGCGCCATCACCGCCACCAGGAGAAAAATCAGACCCGTGACCAGGAAACGTTGAATCTTGGTACCCTGCTCCTCTTTATTCACTGGTGTTCGTGGATCGTAGACTGGGTTCTTGCCAAGTTTGCTAATGCGCAGAGCTGGCAAGTTGCTCAGTTGTTCCGGCTCGTATGGCAGGATGAGTTCTGCGGGCAGTGCCACTTGCACCGGCTCGTCCGGTATAAACGCTCCGGTAATGTTTGCCTGAAAGGGAAAGACCTCCGGTTCGACTGCCCACAACGCAGACACGACCGTCAGCCAGGTAAATACGACAACCAGCCAGGTAGATGCGACCACCAGCCGGGTGCCAAACACAAAGAGATAGCCCAGCTTTTTCATTGGGGGCGGGCCTTGTCGATGGTTTCATCGAGCGAGATCAGGTGCTTGTAGCGATGATACAGAAATGACGTTCCGATCAGCATCAATCCGAGCACGATAAACGAAATGATCCGAAAGGGGGTGCTGATCCTGGCCATATCCACAGCAAACACCTGAAGGTGGCAAAGGAATACCCAAAGGCAATAAAGGCATTGGGAATGGTGATAAAGAATCCACTCAACTGCTCCTGGCAGTCCTGACAGGGCTTGACAAAGTAATAGACGAACGGCACCAGTGCATAGATCAGAAAAAAAATGGTAATAAAGATCGCGGTTGGCCAGAATTTGGTCTCCTGATAGGAGCGGAAAAACCAAACCGAAAACAGGAGCCAGGTGAAGGATGATCCGAGATAGTTCAGCAGATCCCATCTCTTGAAGAAGGAAATGAAAAGAATGCCAATATTGAGAACGGTCATATAAATCATCAGTTCGACTTGGCGATCGCTGCCGCTGCTGAGCACGACCGGAGTAAAAAAACCACCGATAAGCCCCAGTACCGCCAGCCATTTGACGTCGTACACAATTGACAAAACTCCTCTATCATTATACAAAAGGTAATCTTCCCCCCTGGTTAAAATATAACCTCTGCTTTTCTTTTCCATACCAAGAATAAATCAGTGTCAATGAAGAATAAAGCTCAAAAATAAACAAAAATAGATATAAGAGTAACTGATAAGGCACGAAAAATTCCGATCTAGGATCGACTAAAGTCAAGCAGGGAAATTGAAGGGGCATTTAAAAAGAAACTCAGGATATCAGGATAGTTAAGGCAGAGGTTGAGCACGGGAAGAGTGGAGTATGCTTTTATGACATTGAAGGAAATGAAGATAGAAGACCGGAACCGGGATCGGGCAGCTCCTTTGAGCAGGCCTCCTGTTCTGGCGGGCTATATCTATGATCCCGAAGAGGCCTACGGGGCGAGGAATAGTAACCGCCTTCTTGCTATCCGGCTGGAAACCAGCCGATCCTGCAACCTGCGATGCCGCTACTGTTATGCTGAGAGCGGAGGGCACCTTGAGCATGAATTAGATTTTGAGGACTTGACCAGTGTGATCAGGCAGGCATGGGAACTGGGGGCGGATTCCGTGGTAGTCATCGGAGGGGGCGAGCCGACCCTGTATCCCCGGTTCCGGGATTTGATCGCATATATTCATTCCCTGCGGATCATCCCGGTAATCTTCACCAACACTGTCACCATGACCAGGGAACTGGCCGAATTTCTCCATGACCAGGGAGCATCGGTGATGGGCAAGCTGGACTCTCT
Source organism: bacterium (assembly GCA_040755755.1). NCBI lineage: Bacteria > bacterium. The sequence goes on from JBFLZW010000066.1 coordinate 10,147, forward strand.
CCGGCCCGAAGTGCAGGATTATCTGGCAGGGCAGGCCGGAGCCTTTCACCAGATTCAGGAAGGGTTGAACAATCTGATTGAAGCCGGTTTCACCCGGACAGAGACCCCGCATCGGCTCAGGATGGGCGTATCATTCGTGAGCGGCAGGTTGAATGTGGAGGAAGTTGAAGAAATATGGCATTTTTGCCGTCAGCGGCGCATTTTTCCGAATATTGAGTTTTTGACGCCAACCGGCAGGGCAAGGCAGGAGTTGAGTCAATATATCCTTTCTCCAGAAGAGATAAAGAATTATAAGCTCAGGCTGCTGGAAATCGATCAGGATTGCTATGGTCATACCTGGCTCCCCTATACCCCCCTGACAGCCAGTGGATGTCTTCAGCATCTCTACAGCCTTTATGTAACTGGAGAGGGGAACGTCAGGCCATGTGCTCCCACCAAGTTCGATGAACATCCTGACCTTGAGCACAAGGGAACTTATCCCCACAATGTCCGGCGGCGTTCCCTGAGAAAAATCTATGAAGATCCTCTGTTCCAGTATGTCAGGAACATTGACCGGTATCTGGAAGGAAAATGCCGCCAGTGTGAGCACCTGAATGAGTGCATCGGCTGCCGGGGATATACCTACAGCGTTGGCGTGAATGAGGGCAAAGACCCTTGCAGTGCCCTGCGGGCCGAATGCCTCCAGTGTTTCAAATAGACCTTTGTGCCTGAGTAGTTGTTACAATTTAAGGAGGATACATTGAAGAAAATCGAATTGATCACCCGGAGTGAACTGGAGAGCAGGTTTAAGGAGTGCCTGGAGCAGCGCAGGATGCCAGATTATTTCCTGTACCTTGGTGGATCCGGTGTCAGGAGCTGGCTCAAGCTCGACAGCTTCAAGGGATTTCCGATTGCCAGACAGCTCACGGACCTTCTCAGGCAGAGCCTTCCTTCCCTGGTCAGTCACTTTCCCCGGGATCTGAGTCTGGTCAGTATCGGGGTAGGCAGAGGGGAAAAGGAGAGACTCCTGCTGGAATCTTTGCTGACAGCCGGCTCTTCGAAATATTTTGCCATAGATATCAGCAGTTGGATGATTGACGAAGCCCTGAAAACCGTGGCTGATCTCAAGGTGGATAAGGTCGGCCTGGTAGCCTTTCTCGAAGACCTGCCTCTGATGAGGCAGTACTGGAATCCGCCGGTTCTGCTCTGCCTTTTGGGCAATACCTTCTGTAATTTCGATCCGGACTACATTCTGGCAATTATCTGGGGACAGCTTGAAGATAACGATCTTGTGCTCCTCGACTGCCATCTTTTCCCTGAACAGGAGGAAGGCGAAGACTCAGGTCGTGAACAGATCGAGCGGGTATATCGCACTGAACCCAATATGCGGTTCAACATCAATCCCCTGGTCCAGAGAGGGTTTGACAGCGATAACTGTGTATTTCACCTGGAATTGAGGCCAGTCGAGACAGATGTGGGTATCGTGTACAGAACCAACAAGCAATTGAAGATCCTGAAGAACGCAACTATCTTGTGCGGACAGGATAAGGTTACTCTGTCATCCGGAGATGTAATCCAGTTGGGATTCACTTACAAGTACACCCGCCAGCAGGTGGAAGGCTACCTGCAGCGGAACGGCTTTGAAAAAGTGCAGAGTTTCACGAGCAGCGACGGCGAAAACCTCCTTGTCCTTGCCAGGAAGCGGCAGTCCGAAGAGGATAGCCTCTGGGAGGAAAGCGATAAAGATATCATTCCGCAGGACGAGAGCGACGGGTTACCGGATGATGGTGCGGACCAGCCTGGAGATGCCAGGGTGGACCGCCGCAAAGACGACGATAAGGATTATCCGGGAGGAAATGTAGCTCAGGAGAACACGATACCATGAGCACCGGGAGCACCGGATCAGAGACTGCCGGAATCCCCTGTGGCTGCGAGCAGTTTGGGAGTTTGACCAGGGTGCTCCTGCTGCCTGCACCTCCCTTCGCCTCCACTGCGGAGCAATCATCCATTACGATACCGCCCTGGACAGGCGGACCCGTCAAACTCTGGCCAGAAATGGAGTGGAGCTCATCACCCTGCATCCCGAAGCCCTGACCGCAGGAGGAGGCAGCCTGCGGTGCCTGCCCCTGAGACCTTCACCGGGAATGCCAGTGCAGGCTGGACAACACCACCGGCCAGTCCTGCATCACCGGATGCAGGCGCATGGTGTACAAAGAATGCTGCAAAAAGGAACCATCATTGACAAAGATCCCTTTTCTTCATAAAATTATCTTAGATATTGCCTTTAATTAGTATAATCATTTATACCATTTACCTTATTGCAGTTGCAAGAGCTGCGGGAGCCTCAAAAAGTAGGGGGCAGCACCACAATGGAACAATACCGGCATTATGCTGACTATCTGATCAAAATGGCTATGAGTGATGCGGCTTCCGTGGATCATTTCTTACGATATGTACTGTTCACCGATTCCCTCTGGCAGCCGAGGATCATCAGGCTGGGCAAGCGGGTTCAAGGGCTTGAAGGCCCGTGGCAGAGGGTGAACCTCAATGAGGTCATAAAGCAGGAGACACTGGATGGAGGGCTTCTCTTCGATAATGTCAGGATCATTATTGAAGGGGAAAGCTCCCTTTCGGCAGAGGATATCTACCAGTTGTTGAGGCAGGAGGCCGCTGCCCTGAAACCTGGAGAGAAACGGCTGCCCCTGATTGCGGTGATTATCTCCCTGGCCCGATCCTCTGTTCACCTGATTCGTAAAAAGGCACATCCTTTTCTGGAAGTAACCAAAATCTTAGGCCCCAAGACTTTCATCGGCTTTGCCTCAATCAATCTTCATTCGATAGATATTGCCTTCTATCAAGAATATATGAGGGAACTTTTCCAGGACTGGAGCCTCAAAAAAGCTGAGCATATTCTGAATGGATCATTCAGCAGCCTGCTCCTTGGCTATTGCGTAAGACAACTGTGGCTCAGGAAGGATACCGATAATGATCTATCCGATAAGTTAGGGGTCTTAAAAGGCTTTTTAGAGAGAATCTGGAAGAAAGCTGCCTATGCTAATATATTTTATGAGACGCTGGGATTTTTTATAAAAGATTTACCTGATTTATATAACTATTTTGATGAAGGGGGTATTAAGATGAAATCCTTTATAGATACCATACCCAAGGGTACCAGAGAGATTTATAAAGAGGTCCTGGTTACTCCGGTAGTTAAAGAGTACCAGGAAAAATTGAAACAGTTGAAGATGGAAAAGAAAAGAGCGGAAAAGGAAAAGAAAAGAGCGGAAAAGGAACGGGAAAGAACAGAAAAGGAGATGGAAAGGGAAAGAGCGGAAAAGGAACGGGAAAGAACAGAAAAGGAGATGGAAAGAGAAAGAGCGGAAAAGGAACGGGAAAAGGAGAAGAGCGAATTACAAAAGACCTGCCAATTAGTTGTTTCCCATAGGTTCCCTGATATCCCCGCCGCATCTTTGATGTCCATAAGTCAATTGAGTTTTTCTGATTGCAGTCATCTCCTCAGAGAGTTGGAAGGAATCTCCAATGCCCATGATTGTGAGATATTGATAGAGAATCTCTGTAAGAAGGCCAAGCCTGGAGCGTCTGGAAAAGTGGGCTGATGAGATGGTACTGGCCACTAAACTAGCTTGTGCACAGGTCCTTCGGCGATTGAACCAGATGCTGGTAAAGGTACCTCGCCAGATACTCCTGGAACTTCGGGCCAATCTGAGAAGAGAAGAGATGGAAGACTTCTTCCTCCTTCTAAATCGCTATCCAGAGCAGATAATTTTTCAGTGGGATAAACCGGAGCAGCTTTGATAAGCAAATATCAGCAATCAGGCTGCAAGCTGGGCGATGCGGCTGTTGCAGCTCATGTTGAAGCAATGGATGTGGGAATTTTAGTTTCTGAGAACCGCGACTTTTTGTCCGAGATCAGGGGCTTGCCTTCACTCCGGCTTCTGCTTGAACAACGCATCGAACTTCCGCCTGACCTCATCAAGGGGGCTTGGCTTGTTATCAGCGCCCTCACCGGCTGCTGTTTCGGCAAAGGTGAAAAAGTCACAGAAGTTTGACTGCCCGCGGTCCGCGACCTGCTCACTCTGCGGCTCCCTGCACTTATTCGGCGCGTACTCGGAGTACAGGGCGCAGTTGAGGCAGCAGTGGAGGTAGCTTTCACAATGCGGGCAGGTAGCCAGCCTGCTGACAATTCTTCCGACTTCAACGGGTTTTCGGCAATGATGGCAGATTTTCATGATACTTTCTCCTTACTCTCTCCCCTCTCCCCCTAATGTGCCCTGGCCCAGGATGAGCCAAGGCCGATATCGACTTTCAGGGGGATGCTCATTTGGATGACATGTTCCATTTCGCTCCGGACGAGCCGGGTAATTTCCTCGACATCCCCTTCCGGGACCTCGAAGAGCAGCTCATCATGGATTTGCAGAATCATGCGGGCAGAAGCGGATAAGGATGGCTCCCGCAGCCTGTTGAAAATCCGGATCATGGCCAGTTTGATGATATCTGCGGCTGTTCCCTGCACCGGGGTATTGATGGCCATGCGCTCGGCCATTTGCCGGATATTTTTATCGGAGGCGTGCAGTTCGGGCAGGTGGCGTTTGCGGTTGAACATGGTCGTCACGTACCCGGTTTCTCTGGCCTGCTGAATGACCTGATCGAGGAAGGCCTTGACTCCTGCATAGCGGAGGAAGTAATTTTCGATATACTCATTGGCCGTGGTCCGGCTGATCCCCAGGTCCTTGGCCAGGCCAAAGGGGCTCATGCCGTAGATGATCCCGAAATTTACCACCTTGGCCCGCCTGCGCAGCTCGCCGTTTATCATCTGCGGGGTAATGCCGAAGATCTCACAGGCGGTGCGGGTGTGGATATCCTCTCCCTGCTGGAAGGCCCGGATCAGAATAGGGTCCTGGGAGAGGTGGGCCAGAATCCGAAGCTCCACCTGAGAATAGTCGGCGCTGAGCAGCACGCAGCCTTTTTCCGGAACAAAAGCCTCCCTGATCCTTCTGCCCAGTTCAGTGCGGATCGGAATATTCTGCAGGTTGGGCTCGCTGCTGCTCAATCTGCCGGTGGCGGTAACCGTCTGGTTGAATGAAGTATGGACCCGGCCGGTCTGATTATTAATCAGGCACGGCAGGGCATCCACATAGGTGGATTTCAATTTTTTCAACTGGCGGTACTCGAGCATCACCAGGGGCAGCTCATACTGTTTCTGGGCCAGTTCCGTGAGCACATCCACATCGGTGGAGAAGCCGTTTTTGGTCCGCTTCTTGACCGGCAGGCGGAGCTTGTCGAACAGAATATACCCCAATTGCTTGGGAGAGTCGATGTTGAAGGTCTCACCGGCCAGAGTGTGGATCTGCCGGGTCAATTCCTGCAATCTGATATCCAGCTCGCGCGACATCAGGGACAGGCTTTCGGTATCGATCTTTACCCCTTCCCGCTCCATATGGGCCAATATCTTGACCAGGGGAAGCTCGATCGTGGAGAAGAGGGGGAAAAGCCCTTCCTGCTCGATTTTGGGACGCAGGATATTCGTCAATTGAAAGGTAATATCCGCATCCTCGCAGGAATAAAAACTGGCCTGGTTTATCTCTACCTGATCGAAGGTCAGCCCGTTCTTTCCACTCCCCACCAGTTGCTTGTAGGTCAGCATCTGATAATTCAGGTATTCCAGGGCGATCACCTCCAGGTTGTGCTGTGCACGGCTGGGGTTGAGCAGATAGGAGGCGATCATGGTATCGAACGAAATGCCCTGCAATTCGATGCCATAGCGGAAGAGGACCAGGTAATCGTACTTGATGTTCTGGCCGACCTTTTTGATTCTGCCATCTTCGAGGATTGGCCGAAGCCGATCCAGTACAAATTTCATGTCCAACTGCCGGGGGCAGGAGAGATAGCTGTGGGCAAGGGGAATGTAATACGCCTGGTGGGGGGTGAAGGCAAAGGAAATCCCTACCAGTCTGGCCAGCATGGGGTCTTTGCTGGTGGTTTCAAGGTCCACGGCAAACTCTGGTGCTGTCTGCAACCGGGAGAGCAGATTCTCGAACATCTCCTCGCTGAGAACAGGGCGGTAATCCTGCTGAGCGGGTTTCACCGGCTCCTTAGCCGGAGCATCGGGAATCTGCTTCAGGAGGGAGAAAAACTCCATCTCTCTCAGGAATTGGGTGAGGTTATCCCGGTCCGGCGGCTGAACCCGGAATTCATCCACCTGAAAAGTTACCGGCACATCCCGGTGGATCGTAGCCAGAAACCTGCTCTGCTCGGCCTGCTCCCTGTGCGCGATGATCTGTTCGCGCAATTTGGGCCGCTTGATTTCCGAAGCCCTGGCCAGAAGGTTATCCAGGCTGCCGAATTCCAGGAGAAGGTCGCGGGCGGTTTTTTCTCCGACACCGGGAACTCCGGGGATGTTATCGATCTTGTCTCCGGTCAGGGCAAGAAGATCCACAATGCGGTCCGGCCCGACTCCATAGCGATCCCTCACCTTTTCCGCATCATAAAAAGCCCGCTCCTTCTGCCGCTGCTCCCGGATAACCTGAACATGCGGGCCAATAAGCTGAAAGGCATCCTTATCCCCGGTGATAATGAAAATATCGAAGGCATCACGCATCCTCTCGGCTATGGTGCCGATAACGTCATCAGCCTCATAGCCCGGCACCTCCAGGGTGAAGATGCGAAAAAGCGAGACAATTTTCTTGATAGCCGGTATCTGCTCCAGCAATTCGTCCGGCATTTGAGGCCGGTTGCTCTTGTAGCCGGCAAAAGATTCATGCCGGAAAGTCGAGCCCTTGACATCAAAGGCCACGGCCAGAAAGTCCGGCTTGTCTTCCCTGATTACCCGAAGCAGCATGGTGGTAAAGCCAAAAACAGCATTCGTGGGAACCCCTTTCGAGGTGGAAAGATGGGGCATGGCATAATAAGCCCGGTAGATATAGGAATTCCCGTCAATCAGATAAAGCCTTGGGCGGTCTTGTCGCATTTCTTCATTCATTTTTTATTTTATTTCACCTTTGTGTTGTTTTATCTTTATCCTGTCTTACCTTTTTAAGAAGCCATTCTGAGAATCACGTGCTCTCGTTTGTTTTTCTCTGTGCCTCTGTGTCTCAGTGGTTTCCTTGTCTTTTGTCTTTGTCTTTGCTTAACCTGACCACACTTTCCACATGGTGAGTTTGAGGAAACATGTCAATCGGCTGGACCTCATCGACCTGATATCCCAGGCTTATCAAAATCCCCACATCCCTGGCCAGGGTCGCAGGATTACAGGAAACGTAGATGATGTGCTGAACACCCAACTGGGGGATATATTCCAGGATATCCTGGCAGCCGCACCGGGGCGGGTCCATCAGAAGCAGATCAAAGGATCGGTTGGCCCGGATCAGGAATTTCACTCCCTTGAGGTCACTTTTACTGAAAAGCTGGCTATTGGTGATGCCATGAGTCCAGATGCTTTTCCGGGCAAGGTCCACACTGGCCGGACAGCTCTCCACGCCGACCACATCCCTGGCTAGCCGTGAGACAGGCAAGGTGAAATTACCCGCTCCGCAGTGCAATTCAAGGATATTGACCCTCTTGCCTTCGGCAGCCTGTGCAATCTGATCCAGCACTGTCTGAACCAGTACCCTGTTTCCCTCACAATTGACCTGAATGAAAGTTTCAGGGCCGATAAAAAGATTGTAACCGACCGTGGGATAGAGTATCTGCTGACCGCCAACCTCTACAGTCCTGGCCTTTTTAAACTCCTCGGTTTTCAGCATCGCTCCGGTCACTTCCGGCATGGCAGCCTTGAGCTGCTCATAGAGCTGCTTCTGATCCGCCTCGTCACCCCGCTTGAAGTGAAAAACCAAAAGGAGCCGCTCTCCCTTTCCATCCACGGTGAGATCGATTCCCTGAATGAACCGGTTATCGAGACGGCAAAACAGCTCCCGCATCCGGCATAGGAACGAATTGATGAGCGGATGAGCCAGGTGGCAGGCTTTCATTTCGACCAGGTCATGGGTTTTTTCCCGGTACAGCCCGATGTGCGGGGTGCGGTCCCGGTGATTCACGCTGAACTGCATGCGGTGCCGGTAGTGAAATCCGTGGGGAGAAGGAATGATCGGACGCACAACCGGAGCAAGGTGAAGCTCATTCAGCTTTCCCTCCCGTACCAGCGCCTGGCGCACGATTTCCGTTTTAGCCCGCAGTTGCTCATCATAACTTATATGCTGCCACTGGCACCCCCCGCATGTCCCGAAAACCTCACACACCGGTTCTATCCGTGAGGGCGAGGGCTCTATGATCTCGGCGATTTCCGCCCTGGCATAGTCATGGTTCACCGAGGTGATCCGAACCCGCAGATGGTCCTGTACAGCAGCCATCGGCACAAAAACGACATAGCCGTCAATCCGGCCAAGTCCATCACCACCATGAACCAGGGTGTCAATTTTTACTTCTCTGATTTCTCCACTATTCATGAAAGAACCTGTTCCTGCTCAGTACACGTGGCGTGGCGATAAATCCGCGGCCAGTCAGGCTCGACAAAGAGATCGCGTGCGGTATGTGGGGGGGCAAAAAAGCAGCCCCACCCTCCATGTGCCCGCTGCCTTTCTCATGAGGGACAGCCCTCCTCCACCGCGTAATTCCCACGCTGTGTACTTAATGCTCTGTTGATAATTATGGTCCTATACCTCTTGATGAAGGGGTATAAGTAGCTTAAAATGCTATCATAATATAAAAATTTAATTTCGGCAACCCCATTTCAGAGATGAACCCGAGCCAGTGGGGTGTCCCCCTGCCATTCTTTCAACCTCTTCCTCCTGATCAAGACAGTTTTAGAGGGAGGAGATGGCTATCCCCCATGTGAAAGGCAGGGATTTATACTGTGAACGGGTGAATATTGAACTTTTTGCTCAGGAGTCAGAAGTCAGAAGCCAGGAGCCAGAAGGTAGTTCATTTTTCTCATTTACGAACCCTGCCCGCTTACCGCGCCTGCCTCCAGGGTTCAATGAGCACCTTGATGGACTCCCTGGCTTCGGCCACCATACGAAATCCCAGCCCTGCCTCGTCCAGGCTCAGGCGGTGGGTGATCATCCGGGACAGAAGGGGGAGTTTTTTGAGCCTGATCAGATCCAGGGCAGTCATCAGATCCTGCGGGCTTGCACCATACGAGGTCTGAAGGGTTATTTCCCGCCGCCAGAGGTCGGTAATGGGGATTGGCACCTGTACTCCAGCTGTAATCTTGAAAAATATTTTTACACCTGATCTAAACAATAAAATAGCCAAAGGTTGAGGTAAAAATAAAGTTAGCTAAGGAATAGAATTATAGGTTAAGGGCAAGAGCACAGAATTATTCTTACCTATCTGTATGGTAGATAAACTAAACAGATAGATGGTACATAAATACACCCTCCCTCATGCTCACACTGAATAAAATACTGTAAAGCGACCGGTGATAGCTGGTCATCATCCTGAAGATACCAAATAAGAGCATGAGTATCAGTTACTGCGTTGGGCATTAAAATCCTCTCTGGGAAAATTACCCCACATTTCTTTGCGTGTGTGGTCAATCTCTTCCGCACTGATCGAGCATCCTTTTAACAATCCACGCAATGAACGGCGCTGTTGCGTTGTTTGAGTTTGAAGAGATGCCTCTATATCACGGGTAAGATTTTCAATTAACCGTAATTTATCAAGTGGTGATAATTGCCTAGTCAAACCTATAACCTGCTCATAAATAGTCATAACTTTCTCCCTGCCCATACCCTAAATTGGGGAATAGGTTAAGGCTCCACTTTTTAGTATCTTCCTACTCTGTTGATAAAATAGCATCAAAAGGAATGATTTTCAATAGGGTATGAGCTTTTAGTGAACTGAAAGATAAACTGTCCAAATTCTTCGGCGTGGTCGATAGGTTTATCTGATCATCCTAACAGAAGAATATCTGTTCTATCCTTACTATATCGAATCTTTACCATATCGTTCCTTCCATCGCCTTACAGCCTCATTTACCGCGCCTGCCTCCAGGGTTCAATGAGCACCTTGATGGACTCCCTGGCTTCGGCCACCATACGAAATCCCAGCCCTGCCTCGTCCAGGCTCAGGCGGTGGGTGATCATCCGGGACAGAAGGGGGAGTTTTTTGAGCCTGATCAGATCCAGGGCAGTCATCAGATCCTGCGGGCTGGCACCATACGAGGTCTGAAGGGTTATTTCCCGTCGCCAGAGGTCGGTAATGGGGATTGGCACCTGCACTCCGGCGGGCGGAACAGCGAAGAACAGCACCGAGCCGCCGTTATCCACAGTCTGAAGGGCTGATGGAACGACCGCATCGGTTCCGGCACAGATGATGACCAGATCGGCCAGCCGGTGGTCATTGATTTCCAGCAGCCTGCCGACGACATCTCCCCCGCCTGAAATTGCGGCATCCGCTCCGAACCTGCGGGCGGCTTCCAGCCTGGACTCATGGATATCCGAAGCAATGATTCTTCCTGCACCCAGAGCCCTGGCTAACTGGATATGCAGCAGGCCGCTGATGCCCGCTCCAATGACCAGGACCGTATCCCCCGCATTGATGCCCGTCAGACGCTGGCCGCGAAGAACGCAGGCCAGAGGCTCGATCAGGGTCCCTTCCTCACAGGAAACCCCATCGGGCAGGACATATACTCCCCGGTCCACCTGGAGCTCAGGAACGCGGACATACTCGCTGAAGCCGCCGGGATCGAAATTCGTGCTCTGGAGAGTGGCGCAGGCCGTATGATGACCCATCAGGCAGTAGCGGCAGGTGTTGCAGGGCACATGGTGGGAAACAAAGACGCGCTGCCCAATCCGATACCTGGCCGCTGCCCGTTCTCCAAGCTCCGCAATTTCCCCGCACATCTCGTGCCCAAGCACCAGCGGAGCCTTTTTCCGGCGGTACCACTCCATGACATCACTGCCGCAGATACCGCAGGATGCGACCTTGACCAGCATCTCCCCAGGCCCTATGGCGGGTTTTGGCATCTCCTCCACCCGGACATCGTGATTATGGTAATACATGGCAACGCGCAAAGGTTTTTCCTCCCCCTAAACTCTGGCTCCTGACTCTGCCAACTGCACGGTTTCCCCTTCCCGCTTCAGGTTTTGATACAGGTCATAGGCCTCATGAACGTTCCTGTTTCCATGAACAATGGCCCGGACTGCCTGGATCATGGCTGAGGGGGCTTCGGACTGGAAGATGTTGCGGCCCATGTCAACCCCGCAGGCACCGCTCTGAATGGCCTGGAAGGTCAGTTGCAGGGCCTCTTTTTCCGGCAGTTTCTTCCCGCCCGCAATTACCAGGGGAACCGGACAGTTATGGACAACACTTTCAAAACCCTCGCAATAGTAAGTTTTGACAAAATGGGCACCCAGCTCTGCCGCAATCCGGCAGCACAGCCCCAGATACCGCGCATCCCGGTTCATCTCTTTGCCCACGGCCGTAACAGCCAGGACCGGTATACCGTACCGCTCGCCCTCATCAACCAGACGGGTCAGATTGAGCAGGGTTTCACGCTCATGCTCGGAGCCGACAAAAATGGAAATGGCCACTCCGGCCACGTTCAGGCGAATGGCATCCTCCATGGCCACGGTAAGCCCCTCGTTGGAGAGCGGGGTCAGGATGCTGGTCCCGCCCGATACCCGCAGGACAATAGGTGTAGGACTGCACGGATCAACGCTGCTGCGCAGGACACCCCGTGTCAGCATGAGGGTGTCGGCATAAGCCTGAATGGGCTTCAGGGTTTCCCTCGGCACTTCCAGGCCGGTGGTGGGGCCGAGAAAGTAGCCATGATCAATGGCCAGCATTACCGTGCGATGATTTTCAGGATTGATAATCCGGGCTAAACGGTTTTTTAATCCCCAGGACATGATTTTGTTCCCTCCTTGGCAGGTTTTGAATAGTTAACAATTTGTATCGGCATTTTCGTATGGTTTACTTTCAACAAACAATATCAAAACCTGCAATCTGGAAATGCTTATCCAATGTGCAGGCACTTTTTATACCGTAATTTTCCATAAGGACAAAAGAAGTGCAATCAGTAAAAAGGAAATAGAACCATTTTTAATGGTTGTTATCTTTTTGATTGCCTCCATAGCTTCTCCTTATTTTTTTGCTTATATTTCAGAACACTCTACTCCGGTGGATGCCCTTCGGAGTTGCTTCATGGATATCCCTGACCGCTTCCTAACTCCCCCCTCTGATAAACCTCGAAGCCCAACTGCGCACCTGTTTGCCGTTCAGGACATGGAAGTAGCGCAATTTCTGGAGCCTGGTATGGCTGAAGGAGGAGAGGGGGAGAAAGACGAGCCTTTTTTGCTGGAGGCGGGCATAATCCTGAATGGACAAGGGAGGTTTATGTCTGGCCACGACAGCCACGTAGCGATCCTGGGAATAGTAGAGCCCGGCCATCATGAGACGCTCGATATTATTGGCTGCCGCGTCAAACCGGGGGTCTGACCATACATCCTCGATCAGTTGAGGGGGGTAGAGAAACATGGCCCCGCCGTAAAAGCAGCGGGATATGCCAGGGCCAACAAGGTCATTTTTGAAGTCAGTGGCATAAAAGGCCAGGGTGGATTCATTTTGATGCTCGGCCAGCCAGGTCAATTTGTACGGGTATTTTTCGCCATCCGGGTCTTCGTCGAAGATAAAGACTACCGCTCCCACCTCACCCTGAATCTGGGGTTCTTCCTTGACATAGATCTTGCCAAGATGCAGATTTCGCATGGTTTCCCGTACATGGAGGCCATCTTTTAAGGTACTCTGAAATTCTTCAACCCTGACCTGTGACAGTCCGACCAGCTTGAGAGCGCGTTTTCGAATGTAGCCGCAGAAATTCTCGATAATTTCATCTTCCGGCGGCCAGGAACAGACCGTATTCGGGTTCCAGCAGGTTGCCCAGTGTTTTTTCTGCTTCTGGCTCGGCTTTTTCTCCAGTCTGAGGCGCTTCCACTCCTTGGCCAGAGCCGGTACTCTCCGGTAGACCGGCCAGACGGACCGATCGAGACTGATAAACTGGCTGGTCATTTTAATGGTCGGGCAGGTTGAAGAGACATCCATATAGGGATAGAATTTGGCTATTTCAATCAGCTTCAGGGCAAAATCGTTGCCCATGACTCCCTTGGCCGCGGCTACCAGCTCGTAGAGGTCAGGCGTGAGGCGGTTTTTGATCAGGCAGAGGTTGCGGATCAGTTGAAGGGCAGTCTGCACATCCTGACAACTGATGTGGTAAATCTCTTCGGGAAATTCCCGCTGGTATTCATCGCGGGTTTCCATGAGAAGCTTTTTAATGGCTTCCGCTTTCTGAAATTCTTCAAAGAGCAGGGTGCCTTTCACTTTTTCATAAAGGTAGGTAAAGTAGGGGATTTCACCCAGAATGAAATAGAGAGAATCAGGATGAACGGAATACAGCTTGAGCTCCTGCGGCCGATCGCCGTTGGGCACGTTACGGTATTCGGCCTGATAGAAATGAAGAATGGCGCGCAGGTGATGCAGGGAGAAGACAAAGAGGACTTTCCGGTGCTCCAGGCTCAGTTCCTGGAGTCTGGCAGCCATGAATCTGGCCTGGATATCCTCTTCAGCCTGTCGCTGCAGCTCCCCGCGTTGATTCTCCCCCTGCGGCGATGCAAGAGAGGGAAAAACCGCCTGGATATAAGGAGGAAGCCCGACCTGGGACACGGCATACTCATCGGGCAGGATCAGCCCCTGGCCAGCCACAGTCAGTCCGGTGCTCAAAATGTCATGGCCGAAGGTCCTGTTCATTTCCCGGTCAATGAACCGGATCGCCTTGCCTTCCTGCATTCCCAGCCGGATGGCCTCGATCATGCCGTCACAGGGGTCAACCGGGAAGTAGCTGTAAAAATCCTCCCGGTCCTGGGCTATGACCGTGGTGACATAGGGAAGTGCCTGGACTCCCTGCAGGATCAGTGGATAAAATGATTCGGGCAGCCCCAGGGCCAGACAGTCGAAGGAAGTGCTGAAAAATGCCTCCCTGACTTCCTGAGCAAAGGAAACCTTTCCGGAAATGACCGGCAGCAGGCAGATGTTATCGAGCCATAACTGGCCATCCCTGATGAGAATTTTTCTCTTCATGTCCGCTGGTCCCTATTCGGTTTCCTCATTTCCATCCATCCAGTCCTTTTCACTGGTGAAAAAGTCCTCCAAAAAGGCCAGATTGGTCAAATGCTGCCGGTTGATCTGAGAGGATCTCTTTTTAATATCAAGCGCATCCTCACCCAGAGTCTGCTTTACGGCCTTTTGGAAGGTATCCTTCCAGGGGAACTTTCGCTCTCTGGAATGGTAATTACGGATTTTGAGAGCGTAGCGGGCAATGCTGAGACCATCCCGGATGCTGTAATCCAGGCGAGCCTCATGGCTTCGCTGGAGAAAATCCAGAGTAAGGTTCAGGATTTCCTCCGGAGCAAAGGGAAGATTATACCGGAGAATGGCCATTTCTTCCTCCCGTTCCGGAAACTCCAGTTGGATCATCGGCTGCAGCCGCGAGGTGATATAATCGGGGACCTCATAGGTCGAGGCATCGTCGTTCATGGTGACGCAGCAGCGAAAATCCGGATGAGCATGGATCTTCACGCCAGCCACGATGCTTTCCACATATCTGCGGTGGTCCAGAAGAGGAGCGAGTGATGCCCAGGACTTCTCACTCATCCGGTTGGCTTCATCCAGGACAGCTATTCCTCCCCGGATGGCCGCCGTAACCAGAGAGCTGGCATGATACTGGATCTTACCGCTTTCGGCCAGCACCGGCGTTATAATCAGATCCTCGGGCCGGGTATCCATAGTACACTGATAGATATACACCGGCTTTTCAAGCCTTGCGGCTGCCGCCATGGCCAGGGTGGTTTTCCCCATGCCGGGCTTTCCGACCAGACGGGGGCACAGGGGCAAATCCTCCGGGGCAACCACCAGCCAGCAGGCCAGAATCTGCTCCATCAACTCCTCCTGGCCAATCCAGGAGCGTTTCTGCTGGTCCGGATGTGAGAGAACCAGCTCGATTTCATCGATTTTTACTTTTTCCATGTAGTATAAACCTCCCACAGATTAGACATCCTTTACCCTGATTCAACTCCTTACGGGCCAGTCTCTCTAAGATTTTCCAGGACTTCCCCGTACTGATAGGTAAAACGGTCCTGTCTGTATCGATATCTTTTTGGATAGCAGATTGTAGCATGCACGGGCATCTTTGGCAAGCATTGTGCCCGTGTACTGCAATTCTCTTGAGGGCTTTGAATATGCCCATTCAATTTGCACAAAAGTTACGGGTGTGATAATATTGCTCTGCAAAAATATTCACCGCAGGGTATTTCAATGGATGCAGGGTAGAAGGAGTTAAATTGATGATAGAGCAGGCAAGCGAATATGAGAAATCATTCGGGGAAACGCTGGATGAAGTGATCGACAGGCTGCCGCCGGATAGCGTTACGCTGGAAACAGTTATGGATTTGATTGGCCAGGATGGGCTCCTGATATTCTGCATCTTCCTGACCATCCCATTCCTCGTGCCTGTTTCGATTCCGGGAGTAAGTACGGTTTTTGGGCTGATTATTCTTCTGATCGGGATCAGCGTGATGAGTAATCGTCGTATCTGGCTCCCGGAACGTCTGATGAAACGGTCATTTCCCGTAGTCAAATTAAAACCGGCCCTGGAGAAAGGCGCAATCTGGGTTCACCGGATAGAGAAATTCAGCCACCCTCGTTTCCGGATACTGACACAGGGAATTACCTTGATCCGGTTTAACGGCCTCATGCTGATTATCGCGGCACTGCTATTGATGGCGCCCTTCGGGTTCGTTCCATTCTCGAACACCTTGCCGGGATTAGCCATCCTCTTTCTATCCCTCGGCATACTGCAACAGGATGGATATTGCATTATGCTTGGGTATGTGACCATTGCGGCAACCACCATCTACTTTGCTTTCCTTCTGCTCGGAGGAGCAATAACAGCCCACAGGATTATTGAAGTTATCAGAAGCTCATTTCCCTGAGCAAGCTGTTGTCAGGTAAATGCCGATGATGAATACCTGCAAGAGTGTCTTTTATCGTAACTACTCAGGCACAAAGGCAAAAATACAGTAGTTATAAAAACAGTAAAATGTTAGCTCAATAAAAAACTGGCAAATATCGCCAGAAAGTTGTAGAATAGCGAGTCAGCCCGCTCAGGGTAAAGGTTATTAACACGAGTTCTTTTATGGTAGATAATGTTCTCATGGAAAAAAATATGCAATGCTATTCTTGTTTCTAACTCCAAAAGAAACATTATCCAACAGAAAAAGACCACCGAGAAAGGAGTCTGGAATGCAAGGTAGCAAGCTTTATGTAGCAAATTTCGGTTATTCGATAACAAATGACCAATTGGAAGAGTTATTCGCCACGTACGGTGAAGTTAAGGAAGTCAAGGTGATCGAAGGGAAAGGTTTCGGCTTTATTGAGATGGGTACCCAGGCGGAAGCCGAGAAAGCGAAAGAAGCCCTGAACGGTTCCGATTTCAAAGGACGTACCCTGAGAGTCGATACAGCCCGCCCGCCGAAAGAACGGCCTAAAGGACGTTATCCAAAAAGATATTGAGCACTATAATATCTGGTTATGATTACTAAAAGGTTCTCAATTAAAAGACTTATTTTTGTCTTTTGCATAATCACCATCTGTGTTATCGGCACCATGGCTGCTCTTACCGCAGGCCCCAAAACCTGGCAGGCCATCAAACAGATACATACCAAGTATCTGTTTCTGGCCCTGGCTCTTGGGGCCTTATCAATATCGATCGACAGCCTCGTGTTCAAGATTCTCGCGCGGGCAGCCGGGACGGAAATCAGCTTCTTCTACAGTGCGGAAACCATTCTTTTCTATATGTTTTTCTCCTCGATTACTCCTACGGTCACGGGCGGAGAGCCGCTGATAGTTTATCAGCTCACTCAGAAAGGCATGCCGCTGGGAAAAGCCACCAGCGTCATTCTCATCCGGGGTATCCTGATTATCTCAATTATTGCCGTTGCTGCTCCGGTTATTGTATATTTTCATGGAGATCTTATCCAGAATGTCATCCTGAAAAACCTTTTTCGGTATATTGCGGTTTTCCTTTTCCTGGTTGTAGCTTTTCTCATTTACACCTTTTTAAATCCTATCCAGGGTGAAGAGATTATCCACAAAATCTGTGTATGGATAGAGCGGTATAAGCCTCTGGCCAACTATACCGAAAAACTGGAGAGGAAGCTGAATATCTGGATCGATGATTTCAGCAGTTGTCTGAAGGAATTCTTAAAGTACAAAAAAAAGGTCCTCCTGGCCTGTAGTTTATCGAGTGCTGCTTCCCTGAGCGCCAATTATCTGATTGCCTATGTTATCTTGAAGGGTCTGAACTTTCCTGTGCCGGTCCTGCGGGTGCTCATGGTCCAGTTTGTACTTTATTTCCTGCTCTACTTCACACCGACGCCGGGAGGAACAGGAGTGGCCGAAGGGGGCTGCTATGCAATGTTTGCCTCGTCAATCCCCAGTCATCTCTTGGGAATCTTCGTTATTCTCTGGAGATTTTTCACAATTTACCTCTGGGTTATTATCGGAGGGATGCTTATTACCAAAACCCTTGGCCTGGATATCCTGGATAAACTTTCCGCTTCTTCATCATCAGGGGGCAACATTTCCAGCCATCATCTGGAACCCGACACTACTTCCTGCCCGGACAGCAGTCCCGGCTGCTGACCGGTTCTCTATCCCATGATTCCCCGGGAAAGACTGTTTCCGGGGATTCTTCTTTTAAATGGCCAGGATAGGGGGGGGCAACCATTCCTCCGGAAACGATCAATTTTATGCCATCTTCGATGCTCATGGAAAGAGGCATCACCTGTTCACAGGGGACCATAATGAGCATTCCGGAAGTCGGATTGGGAGTTGTAGGCATAAAAACATTGACTACGTTCTTTCCCGTAAGGTCATGAATCTCCCCTCTGGCATCAGAGGTAATAAACCCTATGGCATATATTCCCTGGCGAGGATACTCCACCAGGACCACCTGCTGAAGAGATTTCCGATTGCTCATGGAAATCGTGGATTCCATGAGCTGCTTGGAGGCATAGTAGATATTCCAGACCAGGGGAACCTTGCTCAAAACCTTCTCCCCCAGAGTAATACATTTTTTGCCAATTACATTGGTAACAGCCAGCCCGAGAAAAAATGAGACAAGGGCAAGAAAGCCCAAACCCAACAGACCGGGCAGGTGATAGCCGATGAGCTGCGATAAACCCACCATCTTCAAGACCAGGGAAACTGGCCGGGCAAGAAGCTTTTCAAAGGTGTTAAAGATAAAAATCACCAGAAAAACGGTAATAAAAGCTGGCAGAATAACCAGGAAGCCAGCTACAAAAATATTTCTCATCCTGCGAAGAAAGTTTTCAGCCATAAATTATGAGGAAGGTTTTTAACTATAAATTATACATGGAGATAAATAATACAGGCACAAAAAAGTCTACCATGTTTCCTCCACTTTGTAAACTTTTAAGTATTGGAAATAAATATTCCCCATCGATGGAATACTTCTGTGCTGATTTGACTCAGGGAAGGTTGATGCAGTATACTTTGTCAGGAGTCAGGAGAAAAGGAAGCCATTATTCCGGCTCCTCGATTCTGGCCACTGATCACTGACCATTGACCACTGATCACTGGCCACTTAAAACCGGAGGATGTGCAATGATCGATCTGGCCATAGAGGTTGCAGCCCGGGCTCATGAGGGGCAGGTTCGCAAGGGGACGGACATCCCCTACATTACACACCCCTATGCTGTGGGCATGCTCCTGCTGAAGGCTGGCTGCTCCAATGAAGTGGTGACAGCCGGCCTGCTTCACGATACCCTGGAGGACACCTCACTTCCCCTGGAGGAGATCAGACTGCTGTTCGGACAACGGGTTGCAGACATTGTACTGGGATGTTCCGAGCCAAACCGCGGTCTGCCCTGGGAGGAGCGCAAGCAGCATACCCTGGATTTTCTGCGCACTGCTCCCCTGGATATCCGGTGGGTGTCCTGTGCGGACAAACTGCACAACCTGCGGACCCTGGCAGGTGATCTTAACCGGGTAGGTGATCAGGTATGGTACCGGTTTCACCGGGGCCGCAACAGGCAGGAATGGTACTACCGGGGTATTGTGGAAAGCCTCTGGCACGGCCTGGAAGTTCCTCCCCAGGGCTCCCTGTTCCATCAGCTCAAGGAAGAAGTGGAAGCCCTGTTCGGGAAATAAGCAGGGGTGAATCACATCAGATTGATGGGGTCGATATCGATATCGACCTGTATTCCCTCGCCGGTAAACCCTGCCTGAAATTCAGCTATCCCTTTGCGGATAAGGTCGTTGAGCATGAGAGACTGGCTGGATTTCAGCAGTATCTGGAGCCGGTATTGCCCGCGGATTTTAAAGACCGGGGCCTGGGACGGGCCAAGAGCGCTGATTTCATCCGGCTTGAGTGAGACCAGGAGGTTCATCAGCCGTGATGCGGCTGCCTTGAGCAGATTGACATTTCCTCCCCTGACAATGATATTGACCATCCGGCTGAACGGCGGATAGCCAAGTTCCTTCCGGTATTGAATTTCCTGCTCGTAAAACGCCCGGTAATCCATCCGGCTGGCACATTGAAGGCTGTAGTGGGAGGGTGAGAAGGTCTGGACGATGACCTCTCCCTGGATATCTCCCCTTCCGGCCCGCCCCGAAACCTGGGTGATCAACTGAAAGGTCCGCTCCGCGGATCGGAAGTCCGGCAGATTCAGGATAGAGTCGGCAGCCACAACTCCAACCAGGGTCACTCTGGGGAAATCGAGCCCTTTGGCAATCATCTGGGTACCGATCAGAAGGTCGATTTCACCCCTGCCCAGGCGCGAGAGGATGCTGTGGTGAGATGTCCTGCGGGTCACTGTGTCCTGATCCATCCGTTCGATTCTGGCTGAGGGGAAAAGCTGCCTCGCTTCCTCTTCCACCTTTTGGGTGCCCGATCCGATGCACTGGAGTCTGCCTTTTTGACAGGCCGGACAGCTCTGCGGGGCCGGAGCAGCGAAGTTGCAGTAATGGCAGCGAAGCCGTCCCTCGCAGGCATGGTAGGTCAGGGAGACGCTGCAGTTTCTGCACTTGGGAACATGGCCGCAGTCGCAGCAGAGCAGGAAATGGGAGAACCCCCGGCGGTTGATGAACAGGATCGCCTGCTCCTTCCGCTTGATTCTTTGCTCTATGGCCTGGATCAGGGGCCGGGAAAAGAGTGGCTTTACTTTTTGGGCCTGATTTTCCGCTTTCATGTCAATCAGTTGGATCCTTGGCCCCGTATGGGTAGTGGCCCGGCTGGGCAGGGTGAGGAGACCGAAGGTTCCCTGTCTCACGGAAAAAAATGATTCCATCGAGGGAGTGGCCGAGCCGAGCAGCAGGACGGCATTGGCCATTTTAGCCCGCATCAGGGCTACATCGCGGGCGTGGTAGCGGGGAGTATTATCCTGCTTGTAGGAGGTCTCGTGCTCTTCATCGAGCACGATCAATCCCAGTCTTTCCAGGGGGGCAAAGATTGCCGACCGTGCTCCGATAGCCACTTTGGCCTCACCGGCCACCACCCTGCGCCACTCATCCACCCGCTCCCCCTTGCCAAGACCGCTGTGCAGGACGGCGATCCGGCGGCCAAACAGGGCGGAAAAGCGGCTGATCAACTGATGGGTCAGGGATATTTCCGGAACCATGACCAGGGCGGTCCTGCCCCTGTCGAGAGCATGGGCAACGGCCTGGAGGTAGACATAGGTTTTGCCGCTTCCGGTAACTCCGTGCAGCACAAAAGGGGCGAATTCCTCGCGGTCCAGGGCAGAGTGAATTTGCTGAATGGCCCGCTGCTGATCCGGATTCGGGATGATCTCCTTTCCGGCAGTCCCGGATTCGTCCTGAAAAATGAGCGGCCCGCGAAAGACCTCCTGCTCGAAGATTTCGACCAGGCCCCGGTGAGCCAGGCAGTCGAGGCTGGCGCGGTTTGCTCCGGTGAGTTTGCAAAGCTGCGGCATACTCATCTCCTGCTTCCGGAGTGCCAAAAGAGCCCTGGCCTGCCGTGGGGCTTTCTTTCCCTGAAGCTGAAGAAAATCCTCCACCTGCGCATCCCCGGCGATGATCCGGACATACTTCACCTTTTTGCCGGGAATGGACTTTTCCCGGAAACCGACTCCGGCAGGCAGGGAGCCGGAAATCACACTCCCCCAGGAAGCCAGATAGTAATCGGCGATCCACCTGGTCAGGCGAAGGAGCAGCGGAGGAAGGAGCGGAGCATCGTCCAGAACTTCCAGGATTTCCCTGATCTCGATACCCTCCCTGGTTTCCCTGGAGATGGTGGAGCTGGCAGGACCGGATACGGCGGGGCCGGACACGATGGCCCTGGCTGTCACCTCGACAATATAGCCGATAACCTGGCGGTTGCGGAAAGGGACTAAAACCCTTTTGCCGGCAGTCGCCTTCTCAAGGAGCTGCGGGGGGATCCGGTAAGTGAAGGCTCTATCCAGAGGGATATTGACGACTACGTGAGCAAACATAAGCCCGGCCCGGCCACATTCTTATGAATCATGTTCTTTTCCGCTCAACTGCATATCCCGGCAATTCCCTGCAGATTAGCTGCATGTCCTGCCAGACAAGCTTTTTCTCTTCCCCTTGTCTCTCTTCGGGACAGTGGAGGATATGCCCCGGAGAATAGGTGGGAATAATTCTGATCCGGTTTTCTCCAAGCTGCAAGGGAAAGATTTTCCCCCGCAGGTCGGGGAGAGGGCCCATCGGCTTGCCCAGCACGGCCTGGATGACCGCAGCATCAGGGGTATCGAGGGTGCAGATGACTTTGGGCTTTACGAGCTGCAACTCCTGAAGGAGAATTTTCCGGCACCTTCGAGGTAGCGGAAAGGTGTGCCCATCGCTTTCAGGAAGAGGGCATTTTACGGCATAGGTCAGATATACCTTCTCCCTGCTCAGCCCGATGGCAGCCAGGATCCGGTCGAGTAACGCTCCTTCCTCTCCCTGAAAGGGCTTCCTCCGGGCAGTTTCCGTGATGCCCGGTGATCTGCCGACAAAAACCAGGGGGGAGGCAGGGTCTCCTTCTCCGGCAACTGCCTGAGGCCGGTGAAGCGAGATCAGGCAGCCCTGACATTGGCTGACATACCGGCTAAGCTCCTCAATCGTGGAAAAGCAGGGGAGGGCACACGGCTGGAGATTTAAGGACATTCCGGTCAGACCTATGTTCTGATAGTACTGAATGGAGGTTTTCACCAGATTAAGGATCTGGCTGTATTCCTGTTTGAGCTGAGCATATGAGTTCATAATTACCCGTATGGTATTTGGCGGGGCGAAAAGCCCCACCTTCCATTCATCTGCTCCATTTGATTGCCTTGTGCAGCGGCGCACTAATATAACCACAGTATTTTGGATCCGTGAGTATTTCTTACGCCGGTTTTATCGATCAGTTCTTCTCCCTTCAGAGATGAAGCGGATAATCTCATCGGTCGAGATACCAAGATTTATACCTTCCACATCCAAAGGAGACCTTTCGGTTTTCTCAGGTCTGAGAATAAAGACCCGACCGTCTTTTCTCTGTATTCTGACTTCCCCTTCCTGATCCGCCTTCTCAAGGAGCGAGGCAAGGTTTTGTCTGGCTTTCGAATAGGTATACACAGTCATTGGATTATTACCTCCAGGACCTTGATGTTAAATTGCCTGGCACAGTATACTAAATTTTTATCCAGGAAAATAAGCAGTTCCTTTTGTCAGTTCAATAAGAGCCTTTCTTTCCGGCTCATTGGCAATAACGGCAATAATAACGGAAGTGTCTACCACAACGTTCATGGTTTACTCCTGGATAATTGACCAATTGTACAAGTCTATAAATCGATTATACAGCATTTAGGATTTTCCTGTAAACAATAGTCGTGCACATAATTGTGTTATTACAAAGATTGGATTCCTGCTTGAGCAGGAATGACGGGAAGTGCCTCTATTTGTAGACATATGCGATTATCAGCTCTATTGCGAATGGCACTTACATAAGAATTAGTAATTCTCCCGCAGAGACGCTGAGACGCAGAGGATGTCATTGAAAAGTAAGAGTAAAATAAGTTCCTCCTTGTGCCTTTTTACTTTTTGCTTGCTTCCAGGCCGTTGACACATCGGCATATCCCGACTTTCATCAGGGCCTTGTCGGATTGGTTGTTCTCTGCGTCTCTGCGTCTCTGCGGGAGATCGTTTTTCCCTGTGCGCTTTGTGTTCTCTCTATAATTATAAGCTTGGCTTATGTAAGTGACATTCGCTCTATTGCCTCTTCACAACTTGCTTTGTAAAGGAGAGAGGGGATGTTTTGCCGATTAATCTATAAATTATTCTCACTAAAAAATTACCTTATAATGAAATGAAAGGCGGTAAAATCTCATGAGACCACGCACCATCTTCATGTTTTCCGGACAAGGTTCCCATTACTATCAGATGGGAAGGGAAATTTTTGAGCAGAATCCAGTCTTTCGGAAATGGATGCTGGAGGGGGAAAAGATCGTATCCGGGCTTATCGGGGTATCGATAATTGATCAAATTTACCATAACGGTTACAAAAAAAGTGATCAGTTCAGCCGCACGTTATATACTCATCCTGCAATCTTCCTGGTTGAATATGCATTAGCACAGGCAGTGATGGAGATGGGAATACAACCTGACTATTGCCTTGGTGCAAGCCTCGGAGTATTCGCCGCTGCCGCTCTGGCAGATGCAGTAACCTTTGAAGCGGCATTAACCACTGTGGTCAGACAGGCTCAGGCTATGGAGGCGCTTTGTTCTCAAGGAGGCATGATGGCAATTCTCAATCCTCCTGCCCTGTATTTTCAAAATCCTCTCTTTCATGAAAACTGCGAGCTGGCGGCGATCAATTTTCCCTCTCATTTTGTGGTCTCAGGCGGGCTCAAGCCGCTGTCCGATATCCAGACCTTCTTGGAGGAGAGAAAAATCACCTTTCAACGGCTGGCTGTATCTCACGCTTTTCACTCATCGCTCATTGATCCTGCCGAAGTCACTTACCGGAATTTTTTAAACACTCTTGTTCTCCGGGAGCCGCGGATCCCTTTTATCTCGTGTTCAGATGCACACATTCTGCCATATATACACCGGGATTATTTCTGGGACACTGTTCGTCTTCCGGTTCAATTTCAAAAAACCATTCAGTCATTGGAAGAACACGCAGAGCACGCGCCTTATCTCTATCTTGACCTTGGCCCTTCGGGAACACTGGCTTCCTTTGTGAAATATAACCTGAATCATCAATCGCGTTCAAAAAGCCTGAGCGTCCTCAATCCTTTCGGCCAGGAAGCCAAAGCCCTTGAAAGATTGAGGAGTTTAATGCCCTAGGGGCATGGCAGGGCTGCGATGATAGGTAAGAAGAAGCACAAAGCTATCAGAAAACTCTCTGATATAGCGAAAAAGAATCTGATTTACCGAACGAAAGCATATGGAACCAGGATTATTTGACCAAATGATGCCTGAATTGATGGAGGTGCATATGTGTTTCAGCTTAGTGGAATTGTTTAAGGGAAAAACCCTCTACCTTCTTCTCTTATCTCTGTTAGTTATCTCATCGGCATCTTTTGCCGCAACACCACCAGAGCAGCCATCAACAGGTCCTGGTGGTGCAGACTATTCTCATGAGGTAGTCGTCAATACCTATTATCGTGTTGGAACTCTCAGCTACTGCATTTTTGAGCCGGATAATCCGAAGCCGGATACCGCTCCGGTAATCCTCTTTATCGCCGGGCACATTCAATACCTGGCAAAACCGGATTTCTACGATGTCTGGATCAAGCATCTGGTTAGGAAAGGCAATATTGTCATTTTCCCTCTTCATCGCCCAACAGTATTTCTGATCTTCTCTTTATATACCGAGCAGATTATCCGCACCACGCAGGCTGCCATAAAAGAGCTTCAGACCGCAGATCACGTAAGAGCGGATTTCAATAAATTTGCCATTGTTGGACACTCAACCGGAGCTTTACTTGGACCGAATATATCAGCGGTGGCCGAAAGGTATAATTTACCCAGACCCAAGGCAATTATGGCTATTGCATGCCCCTCAATTTTCTTAAATAACCAATGGAAAATAGTACCAACAGAAGAGATTTTAGAAGATCTTTCGACAATCCCGGAGGATACCCTTATTCTTACTGTAGTGGGCGATCTTGATTATGCGGCAAAGGATGATGGCGGCAAAGCGATTTATAATGCCCTTCCTCAAATTCCGCCTGAGAATAAAGATTACATTACAGTCGTTTCAGATGATCATGGATCACCGCCCCTGTCCGCAATTCATCTTGCTGCCTGCAGTAAATCATCAGTTAACTGCTATTCTCCTTTTTGCGCTAATGCTCTTGATTACTATGGCTATTTCAAATTGTTCGATGGTTTGACTGATGCGGCCTTTTTCGGGAGAAATAGAGAGTATGCACTTGGTAATACTCCGCAACAGCGCTTCATGGGAATGTGGAGCGATGGGGTGCCGGTAAAGGAACTGGTTGTCACTGATAATCCCTGAATGAAATGCCTATAGAAGCTAACACGAATGGCACTTATGAGAAAGGCAAGCGAGCACATGGAGGGTGGGGCTGCTTTTTTGCCCCACCAAATACCGCCCGCGATCTTCCTGGTCGAGCCTGACTGTCCGCGGATTTATCACACCGTATACTGGATTTTCCCGCCCGTTTTCCTCGAAGTTGGTAACGAGGAGAACAGGCGGGAATAATATCAGATATAGACTTATCCGAGTAAGGAGAATTAAATAACAACCGGAACGGTAAGAGTCAACTGGAAGGCTCCGGTTTCAAGTACGGTCTTGCTCTGAGTTATAGTGTAGTTACCAGCCATGTCAGTTGGAGAAGAAAGGGTTCCCACAATCTGGACAGTAACGGTTGTGGCAGTTACCGAAAGACCGGTTCCGGTCAGGATTACCTGGTTATTCAAAAGCTGCCCGGTTACATCGATCAGAGTCGGGATGATGCCGTTATTTGCCAGCAGGACAGTACCGGTCAGCGTGGTTGGAATCAGCGGATCCTGAACAATGGTCAAGGTCATGGGATTAGCGCTGGCATAGACAACCCACCAGAGACCTTCCCATGTCCCTGCCTGCTCGGCTAAACCATATCGCAAGCCGCCAAGTCCATAGAGCCCGCCGCCGTAAAGACCGCCAAGGCCATACAATCCGCCGCCGTACAGCCCGTAGAGTCCGCCCATGAGCCCGGAATAGCCGTAGAGACCGCCACCGTAAAGGCCATATAACCCGCCCATAAGTCCGCCATAGCCATAGCTGTAATAAGCCCGGGCAGTGCCAGCGGGAATAACTGTGAAAGCAAAC